>NZ_JAFMPN010000006.1 GCF_017351175.1 Desulfovibrio sp. Huiquan2017
CAAGAAATACGGGAGTCCTTGACATGGGGCCGCATAAGAAATGCCCCGCCGAATGACTGGCGGGGCTTTGTCGTTACCAACGGGACAGGAAGGCTACTCAATCGCGCCGAGGGTGCGCACCGAGGCGATCTTCTCCCAGTCGTAGTAGGTATTGACGTTCAGGCCGTCCTTGACGCAGGTCATGCGGACGAACTCCTCGCCCAGAAACAGGGTCGCCCCCTCGTAGATCTCACCCTCGTTGACCTGGATCTTGACGTCCTTGCGCAGCTTGCGGGACATGGTCCCCTGCACCGGTTTGGATGCGTACTCGAAGACTTTTTCCAATGTCGCCTTGTTCATGCGTTCCTCCAGGGACTCTTTCTGGTTTCGGACCGGAAGAAACCGGCCCGGAAAAGACTGTCGGGCGGCGCGATCGGGCCGGTACGACCTGTATGCGATCGCGGTCAGCTCGGTTCGAGCGCGAGGCGCAAGGGATAGCCGGGGGCGAAGCGTATTTCCCCATACGCGAGGGTCCGGCTATCCCGCCGCAACGACGCGATCGGGCCGATATGGCCTGTATGCAATCGCGGTCAGATCGGTTCGAGCGCTAGGCGCAAGGGATAGCCGGGGGCGAAGCGTATTTCCCCATACGCGAGGGTCCGGCTATCCCGCCGCAACGACGCGATCGGGCCGATATGGCCTGTATGCAATCGCGGTCAGATCGGTTCGAGCGCTAGGCGCAAGGGATAGCCGGGGGCGAAGCGTATTTCCCCATACGCGAGGGTCCGGCTATCCCGCCGCAACGACGCGATCGGGCCGATATGGCCTGTATGCAATCGCGGTCAGATCGGTTCGAGCGCTAGGCGCAAGGGATAGCCGGGGGCGAAGCGTATTTCCCCATACGCGAGGGTCCGGCTATCCCGCTGCAACGACGCGATCGGGCCGATATGGCCGCGATTAACCGCACCCCGCGCCGCCGCCGGCACAGCCCGAGCCGATGCCCGAACGGCGGACCTTGAGTGCGTTGATGTCGCCGCCCTCGAAGACGAAGCGCAGGGCGTCCTCGATGAAGCCGTCCACGGTGTGAGCGCGGATGCCGTGCTCCTCAAGGACCAGACGCGGGGTCTCGCCCACGGCGGCGCAGAGCACGGCCCGGCAATCCTTGAGAGCGGCAGCCAGGTCGGCCCAACGCTGGGGACCACACCCCGCCTGCGGGGCCGGGCGCTCCTCGACGAACCGATAGCCGCCGGACTCGGACTCGCCCCATATCTGGAAGGCCTTGGCCTCGCCCAGATGCTGGTTGACGAGCAGCCCTTCGCGGGTAGCCACGGCCACGAACGGGCGGGCCATGGCCGCCTCCAGGGGCTTAAGCTTGGAGCAGGCCTGGAGCGTACCGCACAGGGCCGAGGACTGGTCATCGCCAAGCAACCCCACGGCGTCGGCGCGGCAACGCTTGCAGTGGGTCATCTGCTCGATAAAGGGTTCGGCCTCCCTGCGCAGGGGCAGGATGGTCTCGCGGCCCGGTTCCGGGATATGCTCGAACGGAGTGTCGGCCGTGGGCTTGAGCGGGATCATGTTCTGGATGTCCGCGCCCAGGGAAGCGCAGACCCTGGCCACCTCGACCACATGATGGTCATTGACGCCGGGGATGACGATGGAGTTGATCTTGACCGTGACGCCACGCTTTTTGAGCCCCCTGAGAGCCGCAAGCTGGCGGTCCAGGAGGATCTCCGCGCCCTTCTCGCCGTGGTAGACCACGTTGCCGTCCTTGACCCAGGCGTAGATCTTGGCCCCGATGGCCGGATCCACGGCCGAAATGGTGATGGTTACGTGGGACACGCCGAGCTCGGCGATGTCGTCCAGATACGGCAGGATGCCCATGCCGTTGGTGGACAGGCAGAAAAGCAGTTCGGGATGGCTCGCGTTCAGCAGCCGCATGGTCTCCAGGGTCTCGGCCGGGTTGGCGAAGGGATCGCCGGGACCGGCGATGCCCGCCACGGTGATGCGCGGCTCCTTCTCCAAAACCTTTTCCATGTATTCCGCGGCTTGAAACGGCTTGAGCACGCCGGAGGTCACGCCGGGGCGGGACTCGTTCACACAGTCGTACTTGCGGTTGCAATAGTTGCACTGGATGTTGCACTTGGGGGCCACGGGCAGGTGCACGCGGCCACAGCTTCCGGCGCTCTTCTTGTTGAAACAGGGGTGCTTGGTGGTATCCTTGGACATGTCGGTTCTCCTGTGGTTGCTTCGGCGGGGGCACGCATCCGTTTCCTCCCGCCGCGTCGGTGCCGCGTTCCGTGTTTAGATATAGCCGTAGCCGATGGGAGAATCGGCCTGTTTCTTCTCGATGACCGCGTTGACAACCCGGTCAAACAGGGCCTGGGTACCCTTGTAGCCGAGAGTCAGGGTGCGCTGACCGCCGAAGCGGTCATGAATGGGAAAGCCCACGCGGACCAGGGGCACGTTCCACGCCTTGGCGTAGCGGTATCCCTTGGAGTGTCCCACCAACAGATCCGGAGCGAGTTCCCCGGCCTCGGCCGCGATGTCGTGAAAATCCACGGCCTCGCGCACCTCGGGGGCGATGCGGGCCACGCCGTCGGTGACCTTGGCGATGGCCTTCTCCAATCCCTTGTTGCGCGCGCCGGTGCCGGCCAGGACCACGTCCACGCCGATCTCGGACAAGAACGCGCACAGCCCCACGACCAAGTCCTCCTCGCCGTAGACCACGGCCCGCTTGCCGAAGATGTACTTGTGGCCGTCCACGTAGGCGTCCACCAACCGGCCGCGCTCCAGTTCGTAACGACGCGGCATGGCCTTGCCGGAGATGTCTTCCAGGGTCTCGAAGAAACGATCGGACTCGCGCAGCCCCATGGGCAGGCCGAGGCGGTGATTGGGTATGCCGAACCGCTCCTCCAGGCTCGCGCCGCCGCTCTTGGCGGGCAGACAGCGGCCGAATTCGATGGTCGCCCGCGAGCCGCTCATGGTCTTGATGTCCCCGATGGGCGTGCCGCCCTCGGGAATCTTGACGTAGTCTTCGAGGGCCGGGCCATCCAGGGTCTCGGAGATATCCGGGAGGATGGTCGCCTCGATGCCGAAATGGTCGCAGATGTCGCGCAGATGGCGGACGTCTTCGCAGGAAACCAGGCTGGGCAGGATGTTCACCCGGCCGGTGGCGGGCGCCTTTTCCAGGCAGAGCTGCTCGACCATGGAACGGACCGCGCCGTGCCAGCCATCCATATGCGTACCGTTATAGCTGGGGGTCGAAACCCGAACCAGTTCGGGAAGATCGAGATCGCCGAATTCCTTGTAGAACTCCCCGAAGTACATGGGTACGTCGTCGCCGATGGTCTCGGTCAGGCAGGTGGTCGCCACACCGATGAGCTTGGGCTCGTACTTCTTCATGACGTTGAGGATGCCCTTCTTGAGATTCGGGCCGCCGCCGTAGATGGCGTTCTTCTCGCCCAGCGCCGAGGACGCGATGTCCACGGGCTCGCGGAAATGGGAGATGATGTAGCGGCGCATGTAGGTGGCGCACCCTTGGGAGCCGTGCAGGAAGGGAATGGCCCCCTCCACGCCCCGGAAGGCCAGGGAGGCCCCGAGCGGCGTACACAGCTTGCAGGCGTTGGTGGTGGAGACGAAATTGGGCCTTGCGGTCTTGACCTTACTCATTGGCGGCCTCCTTGCGGGCTTCCTTGGCGAGGTTGGCGCGATTGGCGCGCCGCGGGGCGAATTGCCAGACGGGAGACATGGCCGAGGAATGGATCTCGCGGGCGAAGTTGAGCATACCCCGAAACCCTTCCAGGGCCTCTTTGCGCTCGTGGTTGTGGTCGCAAAAACCCACGCCCAGCTTGTAGGCGATGGGCCGCTCCTTGACCCCGCCCACAAAGACGTCCACATCCTTCTCCTTGATGAAGTGGGAGAGTTCGAGCGGATTGGCGTCGTCGATGATGACCGTGCCGGGGTCGGTGATCTCGGCCAGCTCGGCGTAGTCCTCCTTGGTGCCGGTCTGGGAGCCGACAACCACGACCTTCATGCCCAGATGGCGGAAGGCCTTGACCAGGGAGAAGGCCTTGAAGGAACCGCCCACGTACATGGCGACCTTCTTGCCCTCCAGGTCCCTGCGGTAGCGGGCCAGTTCGGGCATGAGCTTGCCAAGCTCCTCGCGGACCAAAGCCTGGGTCCGTTCCACGATGCCCGGATCCATGTCCTTGAAGAAGTCGGCCACCTGGTACAGGGAATCGGCCATGTCCTCGATGCCGAGATAGGAAACGCGCTTGAACGGCGTGCCGAACTCCTCCTGCATCATCTTGGCCAGGTCCAGAGTGGCCCCGGAGCACTGGACCAGATTCAAGGCCGCGCCGTGACACCGGGCGATGTCGGCCACGCGGCCGTCGCCGGTGATGTTGGCAACCACCTCAACGCCCATGCGTTCGAAGTATTCGCGAATGATCCAGATCTCCCCGGCCAGGTTGAAGTCGCCGAGGATATTGATGGACACGGGCGAGATGTCGGCGGTGTCGCCTTTGCCGATGAGCCGAAACATGGCCTTGCATGCGGCCAGGTACCCGGCGCGCTTGTTGCCCTTGAACCCCTCGGACATGACCGGCAGCACCGGGATGCCCTTCTTTTCGGTCATCTTGCGGCAGACCGCCTCCAGGTCGTCGCCGATAAGCCCCACGATGCAGGTGGAGTAGACGAAGGCGGCCTTGGGAGAGTGCCGGTCGATGAGTTCATCCAGGGCGGCGGCAAGCTTTTTCTCGCCGCCGAAAATAACGTCGGTCTCCTGAAGGTCCGTGGAAAAGGACAACCGGTGGAGTTCCGGCCCGCTGGACAGCGACCCCCGGATGTCCCAGGTGTAGACCGCACAGCCGATGGGCCCGTGCACCAGGTGCAGGGCATCGGCGATGGGATAGAGGACCACGCGGGAGCCGCAGAACACGCAGGCGCGCTGGCTGACCGCGCCCGCCAGGGATTCGCGGTTGCAGGCGATGTCGATGGCGCCTTCGCCGGTCCGGTGGATCTGGTCCCGTCTTTCCTCAAGTATGGTCGAACTGGTCGTGCGCATTATGCTTCCCCTATGTCGATACATTACAAGTCGTTGCCCGGACGCCGGCTATCTTCTGCCGGGACCGCGTCCGGATCCGCGAGGAGCATCAGCCGCCCCACGCTGTCGGCCCAGGCTCATTCGGTGAGCCTATGGATCAGCAGTTCGCCGAGGCCCTGGCCCCGCCAGTCCTCACGGACAACCACATCTTCGATGAGGACGGCGGGACCGCCTTCGGCCTCTTGGATCGTCAGCCGTCCCGAACACAGACCGACCACAGTCCCGTCGGCGATGTTCGCGATCAGGATGCGTCCCCGACCGTTTTTCAGCATCAGTTCCGGATCGCGCCGTTGCCCGTCCCTGTTTACGGTCTCCTCGCAGGGCGAAACGACCGAACGGTGCAGGGACACGAGACCGGGAAGGTCCGCGCGGGTTGCGGGGCGGATGACGACGGCTTCAGGCATGGGACTCTCGATGGCTTAGGACGCCAGGTACTCGGCGGCGGGTTCGCCGTCTTCCAGGCCGTCCAAAATGGTGTCGATCGCTTCTTCGGAATTCACGCCCTTGAACCACCAGTTCTCGGGCTGGATGACCATCATGGGCCCGGACTCGCACTGCTTCAGGCAGGTGGAGCCGACCACCAGGGCGTCCATGCCGCGATCCAGAATCTCCTCCTCGATATATTGCAGGAACCCGTCGGTCTGCTTGTGACAGATGCCCTTGGGCTCTCCGGCCGCGCGGAAGGACTGACAACAGATGATCATTCTCTGGGGGATAGCCATTTCCTCTACTCTCCTTCTGGTTACTTCTTGTTCTTCTTGCCTTTCTTACCGCCCCCGTAGAGCACATCCACGGTTCCCTCGATCTCGCCGTCCGTGATCAGGACGGACAGACCCTTGCGGCTCAAAATTCTTCTCGGGTTCTCCCCGGCCGAGGCGGCCAGCAGAACGAAACAGTCATGCAGGATCTCGGACAGCTCCTCCCAGCGCCGAGCTCCGGCCCCGGGCTCCGGCAGATCGCGCATGCCCAGCAGACAGGCCAGGCCGTCCCCACGCGGGCCGTAGATCATGGCCTTGACGGCATGCCCCAGGTGCAGGTCCACCTCCATGCCGTTGGAGCTGACCACGGCCACGTTGGGCCGCTCGCGGGTGGGTTTGGGCAGGACCGCGACCTTGGCCTCGGGCTTGCCCGCGACCTCCAGGCCGACCAGCTCCACGCCGCATTCGTCGAACCCGGGCATGATGTCGATGTGCCGCCCCGCACGCTCGCGGATCTCGGACAGCAGCTCCAGGTCTGTGGCCGCCGGTCCGTCCTCCACGCCCTCCCCGGGATGGTAGGGAACCACGGCCATGATATCCGCGCCGAGCCCGGCCATGGTCGAGGCGATCCTCTCCACATGTCCGGCGTTGTAGCCGGGATACACGGTGGTGTTGACCTTGACGGTCAGCCCGGCGCGCTTGAAGGCGGCCACGGACCGGGCCTGATCCGTGACCAGCAGCTCGGCGGCCTCCTTGAGCGGCAGGGTGTGCCGGGCGGGCCGGATCCAGGCGTAGAGCTTTTCCGCCACCTCGGGGTCCACGGCGTCCACGAGCACGGTCACGTGGGATACGCCGAGATCGGCCAGTTCCTCGGCGTATTCAGCGCCGTTCATGCCCAAGGTGGTCAGGCAAAGGGAAAGATCGGGGTACTTGTCCCGGACCAGACGCAGGGTGCGCAGGGTCAGATCCGGGGCGGTCAGGGGGTCGCCGGGGCCGGTAATGCCGACGATGCCGATGGGCTTGTCCTGCTCCAGGACGTGATCCAGCCAGTTGAGGGCCTCCTCGGGCATCATGGCGGGCCTGGGGCCGTCGTTCCCAGCAAAGCGGATGCGGGCATTGGCGCGCGGGGCCACGGGCAGGTGCAGACGGCCCACGGTTTTGCGTACGGTCATGCCGAAGCAGGGATGGGATGCGTACTCTTCAGCGGTGGTCTTGGACATGACGAATTTCCTGGGTTGGGAGTTTGGTCCGGGGCGGAGGGGGAAGGACTCCGCCCCGGACCGGGTTTGAACGCTACAGGACGAGCTCGAACTTCGTCTCCGGATCGTCGCGGTCCTTACGATCCAGGAGCAGATCCAGAATCTTTTCGAGAAGCCGGAGTCCGCCCTTGTAGCCGACTGTCGGGAAGTACTGGTGGCCCTGGCGGTCCAGGATGGGGAACCCCCAGCGCAGCAGCGGAATGTCCTCATCGCGGGCGATATACTTGCCGTAGGTGTTGCCGATGAGCAGGTCGACCGGCTCGTTCTTGATCCACTGGTGCATCAGGAACATGTCGCCCTTGGCCTTGACCTTGACCTCGAAGGGCTGGTCCGCGCAGATCTCCCGGATGCGGCGCTCGAAGGCCTTGCCCGGGGTGCCGGTGACCACGTAGACGGGCTGCATGTCCAAGGAAACCAGGAACTCGCACATGGAGATGAGCTGATCCGGGTCGCCCCAGATGGCCACGCGCTTGCCGTAGAAGTACTGGTGCATGTCGGAGATCATATCGACCAGCTGGCCGCGCTCGTTGGACACGGAATCGGGCACGGATACGCCCGCCACGGTGCGCAGCACGTCGATGAAGCGGTCGGTGGCGGCCAGGCCGAAGGGCATGTCCAGCACGGTGCACGGGACCTTGCATTTGGCGTCGAGCCAGCGGGCGGCGTCGGCCGAACACCACTCGCCCAGCGCCAGGGTGCCCAGGGCGTCGCCGGTCCTCTTGAGCGCTTCGATGGTCACGCCGCCGTCGGGGAACATCTTGTATTCGCCGGTCAGCGGCGCGTTGAGCACGCCGTCGGTATCCGGGAACAGGGTGACGTCCACGCCGACCATTGCGCACAGCCGCTTGATCTCGGCCATGTCGGCGGGCTCGACCCAGCCGGGGATGACGTTGACTTTGTGGGTCTTGCGGCCCGAGGGCTCGGCCAGTTGGGCCATTGCCTTGACCATGTTGGAGAAGCCGGTCACGTGGGATCCCACGTAGCTCGGGGTGGCGGCGCCCACCAGGGTCTTGCCCGCCGGGACCTTGCCTTCCTTGGTGGCCTTGTCGAAGATCTGTTTCAGATCGTCGCCGATGGTCTCGGACAGACAGGTGGTGTGCACGGCGATCACTTCGGGGTCGTAGACCGTGAAGATGTTGTTGATCGCCTGGATCAGGTTGGCGTGGCCGCCGAACACGGACGCGCCTTCCGTGAACGAGCTGGTGGACGCGGACACGGGCTCCTTGTAGTGCCGGGTCAGGGCCGAGCGATGATAGGCGCAGCAGCCCTGGGAGCCGTGGGAATGCGGCAGGCAGCCGTGGATGCCCAGCGCGGCGTACATGGCGCCGATGGGCTGGCACGTCTTGGCCGGGTTGATGGTCAGCGACTTGCGCTCCATCACTTCAACGGGGGTGTGTCTGAGTAATGCCATGGTTCTTATCCTTCCTTATTCCCACACAAAGGTGCCGGTGAGTTCGGGAGACTTCTGCCAAGGGGCCTCCGTGTAGGACCAGACCTTGCTGCTCACGAGGCGATCGACCGTCTTGTAGAAGTTGATCGCGCCCTTGAAGCCCGCGAAGGGTCCGCCGTAGTCGTAACTGTGCAGTTGGAGCATGGGCACGCCGTTTTTCTGGATGGAGTACTTCTCCTTGATGCCCGCGCAGAAGATGTCCGGCTTGTAGAGCTCCACCAGCTTCTCGGCCTCGTACTGGTTGAGGTCGTCGATGATGATGGTGCCGTCGGCCATCTGCTTGTTCATGCCCTCGTATTCCTTGAACTCGAAGCCGGAGTCCTCCAGGGCCTTGAGTTCCTCGGCGGACTTGCGCGGGTTGTAGAGCTCGGGATCGGCCGAAACCTCGATTTCCTCGATATTGCGGGAGTCGGCGTCCGGGACCAGGTCGGGGATGACCTGACGGCCCTCGTAGTCGTCGCGGTGGGCGAACTCGTATCCGGCGGACAGGGTCTTCATGCCCAGTTCGGTAAACAGATCCTGATAGTGGTGGGCGCGGGAGCCGCCGACGAAGAGCATCGCGGTCTTGCCCTCGGTGTGCGGCTTGTGCTCGGCCAGGGCGGCCTGAACGCCCTTCATCTCCTCGGCGATGACTTCCTCGATGCGCTCCATGAGCGCCTCGTCGCCAAAGTACTCGCCGATCTTGCGCAGGGACTTGGCCGTGGAGTCGGCGCTGATGAAGTTCACCTTGATCCACGGGATGCCGTACTTGGTCTCCATCATGTCGGCCACGTAGTTGATGGACCGGTGGCACATGACCAGGTTCAGGTCGGCGTGGTGGGAACGGGCGAACTGGTCGTAGGATGAATTGCCGGAGAAGGTGGACAGACAGGTGATGCCGCATTTCTTGAAGATGCGGTCGATCTCGAAACCGTCGCCGCCGATGTTGTATTCGCCGAGCAGGTTGATCTTGAACTCGCCTTCCTGGGCCTTGGTCTGCTCGCCCACCAGATGGGTGAAGACCTGGTTGTTGGCGATGTGGTGACCGGCGGACTGGGACACGCCCTTGTACCCCTCGCAGGAGAAGGCGAACACGTTGCAGTCCCCGAACTTCTCTTTCATCTTCCGGGCCACGGCATGGATATCGTCGCCGATCAGACCCACCGGGCACGTGGCGAAAACGCAGATGCCCTTGGGATGCAGCAGGTCGTAGGCCTCCTGGATGGCGGCCGCGAGCTTCTTCTCGCCGCCGAAGATGATGTCCTGGTCCTGCATATCCGTGGAGAAACAGTAGGTCATGAAGTTGTCGCCGTCCGGGCCGGCATCGGTCTGGTTGCGACGGGTGAGCCAGGAATAGAATCCGCAGCCGATGGGACCGTGGGTGATGTTCACGATGTCGCGGGTCGGCCCCATGATGACGCCCTTGCATCCCGCGTAGGTACAGCCGCGCATGGTGATGATGCCCGGGATGGTGCGGACGTTGGCCAGGATCTCCGGCGGCGAATCGCTGCCGGTGGCCTCGTTGATCATGATCTGCTTGGCGCGCTTGCGGGCCACCTTCGGAGGATACTTCGCAAGGATATCTTCCTTGATGTCGGTGGGCGTGAGCTGCACGAGCTTTTTCGTCTTAGCCATGTATACTTTCTCCTTAAATCGGCGCTAAGCTATCGCCTTTTCACCTGTTTCATGGGTTCTGACGCGCACGGCGCCGCCGACGGGCAGGACGAAGATCTTGCCGTCGCCGGGCTTGCCGGTCCGGTTCACGGCCATGATGGCCTGGACCACGTCCTCCACCATGTCGTCGGGCACGACCACGGTCATCATGCGCTTGGCGTAGAGCTTGCCCTTCTCGCCCAGCACTTCGGCCGCTTCCTCGTATCCCTGCTCCACTCCGGAGACGATGGCCGCATTGACGAACCCCTTGCCGCGCCCCTGCGCCTCGTGGGCGAAGAAGGCATCCACACCGGCGTCGGTGAGGGCGGCCTTGGTCTTGTTCATCATGTTCATGCGCACCACTGCGATGACTTCCTTCATTACGCGGCCCCCTCGCTGGCTACGGTGGTCTCGTTGACGCCGGAACTGATGGTGTAGACGTCATCCACGTCGGAGACGAAGATCTTGCCGTCGCCAAAAGCGCCCTTGGTGCCGGAGCGGGCGGCGTCCATGATGGTATTGATGACGAAATCCTTGTCCTCGGCCTTGACGACGCTCATGAGCATGGTTTTGGGGATCTCGTCGTAGGTGACCTCGCCGATCTTGATGCCGCGCTGCTTGCCGCGACCGGCCACGGAATATTTGGTGACGGCGGGAAAACCGTTGTCCATCAGGGCGGCCAACACGTCGTCCGCTTTCTCGGGCCGTACAATCGCTCGAATCATGATCATCATTTCTGGAATCTCCTATTTGCTTGCTATTTTTAGCTTTTGATTAATTTCAGAGTATTGCGCGATGGATTAGGCTTCCATGATTCCGTAGTCCATGAGCAACTTTTCCAGATCTTCGATCTCAAGCGGGTTCGGGATGACGAACATCTCGTTCTCGTCGATGGCCTTGGCCAGACCGCGGTATTCAGAGGCCTGGGGCACGGAGCCGTCCCATTCGATGACCGTCTTGCGGTTGATCTCGGCGCGCTGCACGTCGTTGTCGCGCGGCACGAAATAGATCATCTGGGTGCCCAGCTTGGCGGCCAGCTCGGTGATGAGATCGGCCTCGCGGTCGGTGTTGCGGGAGTTGCAGATCAGACCGCCCAGACGGACGCCACCGGATTCCGCGTACTTCATGATGCCCTTGCAGATGTTGTTGGCCGCATACATGGCCATCATCTCGCCGGAGCAGACGATGTAGATTTCCTGAGCCTTGCCGTCGCGGATGGGCATGGCGAAGCCGCCGCAGACAACGTCGCCGAGGACGTCATAGAAGGCGTAGTCCAGCCCCTCGGACTCCTCGTAGGCGCCCAGGGATTCGAGCATGTTGATGGATGTGATGATACCGCGGCCAGCACAGCCCACGCCGGGTTCCGGACCGCCGGACTCGACACACCAGGTGCCGCCGTAACCGGGCTTGCGGATGTCTTCGAGTTCCACGTCCTCGCCTTCTTCACGAAGGGTGTCGAGCACGGACTTCTGAGCCAACCCGCCCAACAGCAGGCGGGTGGAGTCGGCCTTGGGATCGCAACCGACGACCATGACCTTGCGGCCCATTTCAGCCAGGCCGGCAACAGTGTTCTGCGTGGTGGTGGACTTTCCGATGCCGCCCTTTCCGTAAATCGCTACTTTCCGCATGATTTCTCCTCCATGGGTTTGTTTGCGTCGATGAGACCCCTTACGGCAAATGGCGTGCCAAACCGCAAAAGACATGTCATCATCCTGTTTTTAAAGGAGAAATAAAAAATCCTACAACGGTGTCGCTTCCTACGAAAAGTGTAGGCGCAGACCATATGAGCCGACACAAATGTGGAAACCTACAAAAACGTAGGCAATTCCATCTCTTTTTCGTCAATAAAATATACCAATTATTTCAATGAATTATAAGAATATCATCAATTGGCATCCTTCATGCTCAAGGAGAGTCAGCATCATCCGCAACCATCTATGAGGACAAACCACATGTTGATCGACACCACACTCAGAGAAGGAGCGCAGCTATTCGGGGCCTACTTCTCCATGGAAGCGAGGGAACGGATCGTGTCCGGTCTTTTGTCCATCGGCGTGGACGAGATCGAGTTGGGCTGGGTCGGCCAGGAGGGATTGGACGAACTCGTCCGCGCCATAGGCAAACGGCGCGGGCGGACCGCCCTGTCCGTCTGGTCGCCCTGCCGCGAGGCGGACATCCGCAAGGCCGCCGGGCTGGAGGTGGACCGCATCAACATCGGCGTACCCGTTTCCGACCTGCACATCAGGAATCGACTCCGGATCGACCGCGAGGGGCTTCTGGAACGCCTGGCCCGCACCGTGCTCGCGGCTCGGCTCCTGGGTATGGATTACGTGTCCGTCGGCCTGGAGGACCTCTCCAGAGCCGACCCGGACTTCGCCCTGAGGGTGGCCGGATTGGCCCAGGACGTGGGCGCTGCCCGCGTGCGCCTGTCCGACTCCCTGGGGCTGCTCACCCCGGTCAAGACCGCCCAAACGGTCGCCACCTTCAAGAAGGCGTTGACCATCGACCTGGCCGTGCACTGCCACGACGACTTCGGTATGGCCACGGGCAATGCCGTCACCGCCCTTGCGGGCGGCGCGGACTTCGCCGACGCCAGCCTGCTCGGCATCGGCGAACGGTCCGGCATCGCGGCCACCGAGGAGTTGGCCGCCTACCTGACACTCAAGGAGGAAAGCCATGCGTACAAAGTTGAGAATCTTCGCGACCTCTGCCATTTCGTTTCTCAGGCTGCCGGGGTGCCGATTCCCCGCACCAAGGCGATCGCGGGCAAGGACATTTTCGCTTGCGAGTCCGGCCTTCACGCGCACGCCCTCAGCAAGTCGCCGGAGCTCTTCGAGCCCTTCGACCCCAGCCGCATCGGCGCGGACCGGATGGTCGCGGTTGGCGGAAAAAGTGGGCGAGCGGCGGTTGCCCACGCCCTTGCGCGCCGGGGGCTCGAACTGCCCGAGCAGCGGCTCACGGTCCTTGTCGATGAAGTGAGAAAGTTGGCCTGGGAGCTGGAACGCCCCTTGACCGAGGTGGAACTGACCAAGTTGGTCGAGAATTAGGAGACGGCGTGTTCAAAAAATTCATCTACATCTGTCTGTGGCTCTGTATCCTGTCCGGCACCGCGTCCACGACGTCTTCCCCGGCGTTTTCTCCGGCTTCGGGGCCCGCCGCCGTTCGGGCCGTTTTTACCCCGTAGGCGCGGCATGGGCTTTACGGCGTCGCCAATCACCGACGGACCGGCCGTGCGACGTCGCGTCGCACGTCCCCGCTTTTCATCGGACGCCACGGCCCGGCCGGACGCCCCGCACCCGCATGGCCGACGACGACGGGCCCGTCCCGCCGCCGCGCCTGCCCAAATCCCCAAAGAGGTTTCCATGCAGACTCTATCCACACCATATGGTGAATTGATTCCCCAGCACACGGCCGACGATTTGCGCAAACGGGAACTCCTGCCCATGGAATACCACGGCTCGGGCGGAATCAAGTCCGTGCCCCTGGAAACGCAGACGGTCATTTCCACCCCGGCCGGGGATATCCCGGCAGAACTGGTCTCATTCCATGAAAACGGGACCATCAACCGCATCTTTCCCCTGAACGGCAAGTTGTCGGGCTACTGGAGCCAGGAAGACGAAGCCGGACTGGCCAGGCCCGTCACCCTGACCACGCCCATAGGCCCCATTCGCGCCCGGATCATGAGCGTGGGCTTCTACGACAACCTGGCCCTGCGCAGCCTGACCCTGTGGCCGGGCGAGACCCTGTCCGTGCCCACTCCGGTCGGGCCCTTGGAAGTGCGCATCGGAGTGAGCTTCACTCCGGAGGGGCGGGTGCGTTCCGTGGAACCGGCCAAGCCCACCGCCGTGCCCACCCGGGCGGGCGAGATGACCGCATACGACCCCGACGCCGTGGGCGTGAACGGAGACGCCAATTCTCTGATTTTCGATGATGCGGGAAAGGTCTGCCAGGTGATCACCACCCTGACCAAGCTGACCGTGGTCCATCCGGACGGGCACACCCACTGCCACATCCCGGAACACCGGGAGAGTCTTTGCAGCGAGGCCGAACAGGAGGTGGTACCCATGTGCGTGGAATTCGACGAGGACACGGTAAGCATCAGGATCAACCCGGACCGGCCGCCCCTGATATTGCCCAGAGAGGGCCACGTGTTCTTTGCCGAGCCGTACCTGCCGCAGTTGGCCAACCCCTTCGCGGGGCTGCACTGCGCCATCTAGGCGGCTAGTCCAACCCCTGCCGCATCATGAACCGGAAAACGGTCTCCACAAACTTGCCGGAGACCACGTCCGGCAAGGCGAACTGCGGCATGCCACCGGACGCCATGGCCCCGGTGTAGGCGAACCACATCTCCGAGGATATCTTGTTCAGGGCCGGAGTGATCAGCGTGCCCCACAGCCCCCCGGCGTCGCTCTGGTCCAGGCCGAAGGCGCGGCACTGGATAGGCCGGTGCTCGAAGAGCAGGCAGCGGCCACTTTCGAGCAGGGGGCAGACCGCCCCGGCCTCGGACAGGCAGTACTCTCCGTCCCCGTCGGACGCCAGGTCGCTGGCCGCCCGGCGCTCGGCCTGGGCCGTGGCCACGGCCCGTTCGATGACCTTGAGACGTTCCTCGCCGGACAGCTTCCGGTTGATGCGATGGGAGATGTACACGGCTTCCGCCAGGGTCAGGGAAACCGGGGTGGTGCAGCATTGACTGTGGTCCAGGCCGCAGGCCAATCCGTCAACCGCCTGGACGCTCTCGTCCACTCGCTGGACCAACTCCATGTAATCGTTGAAAAAAGGCGAAAGATCCACCAGCCGTTTGAATTCCAGGGACGGCTCGCGCACGGTCAACTGGCCGGACTGCTTGCCATACTTGCGGATGGTCCGCCACTGGACGAAATTGGCGGGCTTGCTCTTGAGCTTCTTGAGGGCCTTGCCCGCGAGCTTGTGACCCAGCCCTCGCCTGAGCAGATAGGCGTTGAGCACCGTGCCCGTGCGGCCGATGCCGTGGCGGCAATGAATGAGCACCTTCTTGCCCAGGTAGATGGCCTCGTCCAGCCACTCCAGGGTCTTTTCCAATTCAATGAGCCCGGGGGCTTCTTCATCCTCCAGCGGCAGGTAGCGGACCTCGAAACCCGCATCCTTCTCGATGTCGTGCAGGTCGCAAAATTCGCCGCACAGATTGAGGATTGCGTCCACCCCCTGGGCGCGGATAGCCTCCAGTTGCGGATAGCTCATGGGCGCACTGCCCACGCCGAGCTGATCCGTGACCCAGGTGACCTTGTAGGCGAGTGCGGGATCAGCCATCGCGCGACCCCGCTTCCCGGATGAACCGCTCGACCTCGGCGTCCACCTGCTCCTCGCTGTCCATGCGCATGTCCATGAGCCTGGTCACGGCCATGAGGTAGCCCAGGCGCATGAGCAGCCGCCGGATGTCGTTCTCGGGCAGCCGGGCGCACTTGGCGTCGATCATGTCGCCACGCGTGCTGGTCTCAAACCCGTAGCTGTCCAGGACCCGGCGGATGAACTCCAGGCGCAGGAGGCGTTGATCAAAGCCCGCGCCGCCGCCCTTGAAACGGAAATTGATGTAGTTGGCCCCCGCCTCCGGACCGCAAATGGTATCCACCACCGAAAAATGGTAGCCGAAACGAACCATGAGGTGCAGATAATCCTCGGAAATGAGCCCGTAGCTGGCCAACAGCTTGGAATCGAAACTGAAGATGCCGCCCGAAACCTTGTCGAACTCCTCCCAGTCCATGGCCGTCAGCCGCGAGGGCCACTTGACCCGCTCGTCGGACAGGCCGTACCACAGGGCCCACATGGGACGACATTTGATATCCTGGGGCGAGACGGTCTTGCCCTCGCCCGCGTTGGCGAAAAAGCCGTCGCCCAGGTCCAGGACGTACATGACCAGGGGCAGACTCGTCTCCAGCCGCTTGGCCGAGTGCATGCCCCGGCCCTTCTTGTCCATGACCGCGAACATCTCGTTGACCGACTTCTCGTGGCAGAAGCGGACCACGTCGTGCAGAGACTTGCAACCCATGGGGGTGAAGTCCTCGGACTGGGGATCGGTCAGATTGAGCTTGACGGTCAGGGGAGCGACTTTGGCGTACTGGGCGACGACCCGCTCGGAGACCTGCTGTCCTTCCCTGGCCCGGGTCATGATCGCTTCCACGCAACCGTCGTAAATGGCTCCGCCCGTACCGTCCACGGTGACCAATTGGCCGGGTTCAAGCATGACCGTGACGTCTCCGACCACTACGGGCACGCCCGATTCGCGGGCCACGGAAGCGAAGTGGCTGGCCCGGCTGCCCGTGGTCGCAACAACTCCGTTCATACGCCCGATGAAGGTCAACAGCGACGGCTTCAGGGTCGGGGTGACGACCACGGCCCCCTCCGGGATCTGGGCGATGCGTTCTCCGGTGGAGGCGAAATACACAAGCCCGCAGCCCGCACCGGTGGAGGCGCGCTCCAGCCCGTCGGCGATGGGACGCACCGAAAAAGGCAGGGGGGCCTGTTCGGTCTGGGCCTCTTCGCGCTCCTCCTGCAAGGGGCGGGTCTGGAGAACGTACAGCTTGCCGGTGACGTCCTCGGCCCATTCAATGTCCTGGGGCCGCCCGAAGGCCTCTTCCAACCGCAGGGCCAACTGTCCGAGCCGGACCAGCGCCCCTTCCGAGGGCAGGCCGCCCACGTCCGGGGTACAATCCGCGTCCAGCCTCGGAACGGCATGGCGGGTCAGCACGGCCTTGTCCGGCGAGGTGGACCCGTCCACCAGGCCATGACCCAGGCCACGCACGCCATACACGCCCATGGCGTCGCGCCCCCGGCAGTCCGGGTCGCGGGTGTAGAGCACGCCCGCCGTATCCGCGTCCACCATGGGGATGACCAGCACGGCCATGGCCGTCTCGCTGTCGGTCAGCCCGTTGGAGATGCGGTAGGCCACGGCGCGCGGACAGTACTTGCCCGCCAGGACACGCTTGTAGGCCTCCAGCACGTCGTTGGGCTGGACGTTCAGCTCCGAGGCATATTGCCCGGCGAAGGATATCTCGCCGTCCTCGGCCAGGGCGCTGGAACGCACGGCGATGAGGTCGTCGCCGTCGATGATCTCGGACACCCCGAAACGGATGCCCCGGGCGATTTCATCCGGGACCTCGGCGGCCAGGATGAGCTCCTGCATCTCGGCGGTCAACCGGGCCAGCAGGTCGCGGTCGCCCACGACCATCTGCCGCAGCCGCTTCTCGATCTCGTCGCCCAGGCCGTTGAAATCGATGAAGTAGTTGAAAGCGTTGGCCGTGACCACGAAGCCGGGCGGCACCGGGATGCCGTCCAGATTCTTGGCCTTGCCCAAATTGGAGGCCTTGCCGCCCGCCAGCCGGGGCATGGCTCCGGCCTCCTCCAGGGAGAGGATGTACGGCGGCCCCACCTCGGGTTGTTCGAGCTCCAGGGCCATGCGCACGTAAAAGTCGATCTTGCGAAAATACTCGGGCAGGTCCATGTACCGAGTCGGATTCATCTCCACCAACTGCCCGGCCATGGTGGCCACGGCCGAGGACAGCCGATTGGTCATCCAGACCGCACGCTGGCGGTCGGCCAACCGCTTGCCGTAAAACATCTCCTCCAGGTCGGCGATCAGTTCGAGAGCCACTGCGTCATGGGCCAGCAGGGACTTGAACGCCTCGTATTTGCGCCGAAGCAGAGTGCCCGGGGCGAACACCTGGTAGGTCCAGTGCCTGAAGAGTTGCTTGAGATACATGGATCGTCCTTGGCTATACGGTGTGATTTCCGGCTCGGCGCCCGACGCGCCCCGCTACTCCCCGTCCCCGAGGACCTCGGCCACCTTGACCTCCAGCTCCTCCTTGTTGATGGGCTTGACGCAATACTCCTGCGCCCCGAGCCGGAGGGACTCTCGGGCGGTCTCCAAGGTGGGATACCCGGTCAGCATGATCGCCTTCATGTCCGGGTTGACTTTCTTGAGTTCCTCCAGGGCCTCCACTCCGGTCATCTTCTTGAGCTTGATGTCCAGGATGGCGAGGTCGATCTTCGTGCACGCCGCATGATTCAGGGCGTCCTCCTCCTCGGTAAAATTCCACACATGATGTCCCTTGCGTTCCAAGATGCGCTTGACCAGCATCCCGGCGTCGCTGATATCGTCGAGTACCAATATATTCGCCATGATCTACTCCTTTTCAGGCTCCCCGCTGTCCGGACCTTGATGGTCCAGCGGGAGGTTCACTTCAAAGACCGTTCCACCGCCCATGTCCTCGCCCCTCGCGTCGGGGGGAAAGCCGAAGTCCTCGGGGACCGGGCTGACGGCGCGGATGTCGCCGCCATGGTCCTCGATGATCCCGAAGGAGACGGACAACCCCAGGCCGGTGCCTTTGTCGACGGCCTTGGTGCTGTAGAACGGATCGAAAATTTTCTTGAGTCCTTCCTTGGCGATGCCCGAACCGTTGTCGGCCACCCACAGGGAGACGATGCCGCTCGGGGTGTCCAGCCGGGTGCGGATGACGATGGTCCCTCCCAGGCCGCCCATGGCGTCCCGCGCGTTGGTCAACAGGTTAATCCAGACCTGCTTGAGTTTCTCCGGATCGCCGTAGATGATCGGATAGCGGTCGTCGAGCTGGGTGACGATCTTCACCTTGTCCAGTTCCAGGGTGTGCCGCACCAGGGAAACCGCTTCCATGACCGAATTGTTGAAGCACATCTCGCGCTTGGCGGACTGGGTCTGGCGGGAAAAACCGAGCAGATCGGCCACGATCTTCTTGCAGACCTGGGTCTGCTTTTCGATGATGGCCAGGTCCTGGTGGATCTGGCTGCCCGCCTCCACATCCTCCTGCAACAATTGGGAGTATCCCAGAATGATGCCCAGCGGGGTGTTGATTTCATGGGCCACGCCGCCCGCCAGCAACCCCAGGGACTCCATCTTCTGGGCCTGGATGAGCTGGTTCTCGTAGCGCTTGATGTCCGAAATGTCGCGATCGGTCCGGAGCAGCCCGTCGATGCGCCCCTCGTCGTTGAAGACCGGCACGCAGACCACGTGAAACCAATGTTCGCCGCCGCCCGCTTCGACCATGAGCTGAGTGTCCAGGCGGCGCCCGGACTGGAGGATATCGCGAGCCGCCATGTGGCGTTTCTCGGCCTCGGCCTCGGGGAAGAGGTCGAAGTCGGTCTTGCCTTCGATCTTGGCCAGGGACATGCCCACCGACTCGGCGAAGCTCTTGTTGCATCCCCGGTAGCGCATGGTTGCATCCACCAGGGAGACGCGGTCCGGGCTGACGTCCAGGATGGTCCGGGTCAGCCGCTGCTGGTCGCGCAAGTTGCGCTCGGCGTCGCGCAGCTCATCGATATGGGACTTGAGGGACAAGGCCATGACGTCGAAGGTTTCGGCCAGATCCTGGATCTCGTCGCCCGCGTTCTCGCGGTAGACCGCGCAATGGCGGCAGGACTGCAAGCGGCATTGGAAATTGCCCTCGTTGTTGCAGTCCGGGCACATGGTCCCGGCAATGTACCAGCACCGCCGCCGGGTCTCGCCGTAGGCTGGGCACTGGGGGGTCTTGCAATCCTGCTTCTCCCAGCAATGGATGCCCCAGGAAGGGCCGGACATGGTGTCCAGGTTGCCGGTCAGCATCTCTTCGGCGTGGGAGCGCAACAGGGCCAACCGGGCGGTCACGCGGCGGGCGAAGACCGTGCCCAGCGAAGTGGCCAGGAACAGGGCCCCGGCGAACAGCCCGGCCATGAGCGTGAGCTGGCGTTGCACGGCCAGTTGGATGCGCGCCTGGGACAGGCCGATGCGCACCGTCCCCAGCCGCCCGTCCGAAACCAGAACAGGCGCCGCGAAATCATAGATGCGCCGCGAACCGTCCACCAGGAGCTGAATGTGCAGGGCTTCGCCCGTGGCCACCTTGTTGGCGTCCACGAGGTCCACGGGAAATCCCCGCTGGAAGGTGTGGACCAGGACATACCCGTTCTTGTCCTGGACAAAAGCGTAGATGACGTCCTCCACCGTGGACTGCTCGTCTACCATGTTCTTCAGACGCAGAAAATCCCGGGCCAGCAGGGAATCCACGGCGCGCACGGACAGCCCTTCGGCCAGGGCGGAGCCGCGCTTCTTGCTCTCATCCACCAGGGAATTGGCGCTCATGGTCCCGATGAGCGGCAGCAACAACACGGCCATGCCCACAAGGATGGCGGACATGCCCAGATTGAGCTTGGTGCGGAACTTAAGCCGAGGAAGGATTCGCTTCATTCCCGCCTACCGGTCAAGTTGCAGTTTCTCGGCCAGTTTTCTGACCGGGTCATAATCGAGATCGCGGGCAGGGCTGATCCCCTGCATCCCCGCGGCACTCAGGATGGCTCGATGTTCCGGGGTGTCCTGATCCAGGGCGAACATGGCCTTGGCGATGGCGTCCACCACGGCCGGATCGAGCCCCTTGCGGGCCGAATAGACCCAGCCGGGATAGGTCCTGGTCTCGGCCAGAACGCGGATGGAGTCGAGATCGATCTTGTTTTTGACCACGTCCAGGGTACCCTTGCGGATGGTCCCGATGTCGTAGACGCCCGCGTGCACCGCCAGGACGACCTTCTCCTGTTTGCCGCCCGGGCCGGGCGCGAAATCCACGGTCTCGAAGTCGGAAAGCCGGATGCCGTGGTTGTAGAAGAGCCCCAGGGGGAAGAGAAAGCCGCCTGCGGAGTTCGGGTCCACGGCGATCCAGCGCTTGCCCCGGCAGTCGTCCACGCTGGTCACTGCCGCATTGTCCGCGCGGGCGATGATCTGGCCCCGGAAGGAGGGCTCGCCCGAGGGTTCGATGACCCGGGCGAAGGCCTGCGCCCCAGCCTTGGCCAGGCGCACGTAGACGAACGGATTGGAATAGGAAATGTCGATCTCGCCGCGCTCGACCATCTTGACGTGCTCATCGAAGGTATCCGGGAATATCTGCCGAAGAGGCAGCCCGGTGGTCTTGCGCAGGTACTCCAGAAGCCGCCGGTGGCGCTGGTAGGAAATGGTGTGGGAATACTGGGGCAGATAGGCGTAGGTGATGGCCTCCACCATGCGGGGAGCCACCAGATCCTCGCGCTTGGACAGGTCCACCTTGACCGGTTTCTCGTCCGAACAGGAGACGAGAACCGGGAGAACGAGCAGCACGAGCAGGAGTATCCTGAAAATCATTCGTCGTATTGTCATGGTCATGGTCGTGGGGTCGGTGGTCATGGGCGCTCCCGGCGCCGCGTTACGGACGTTCCTTGAAACAGTACAGAAATTCAGGCCGTATTCCAACAGTTCTTATCCCTTGGCAACTTGTCCTCAAGTCAGTATGAAAGGGACCACAGCACATGGGCGCGCCCAAGCAAGGAGATCCTCCGATGACGACCATTTTCAAAATCCCCATGAGCAAGACCGTGCTCACCTTTTTTCTCCTGGTCGTGGCCGTCGTGGCCGCGGCCGTGGCCTGGAGCTTCAACTCCGGCCTGATGTGGACCGGCATCTGCCTGATAGCCGTGGCCGGTCCCCTGGCCCTGTTCTATTGGTACATGCTCTACATCACGCCCAAACGGGCTACGGTCACCGTGGCCGACGAGGGCATCCTTCTGGCCGCTCCGCCGTTCGCCTCGGCGGTCATCCCCTGGGCCTCGGTGGTCAAGACTTTTCCGGTGGACCTGCGCCGGGACGAGGCGTTCAAGATAGCCAAGACCAAGAAATTCATGAGCTTCGGCGGCTACCGTTCCGGCGTGGTCGAGATCGGGGACAGCAAGGAGGCGGTTATCGTGTCCAACCGACACGACGTGCTTTGCGTCCAGACCGGGGAGCGCTTCTATCTGCTCGGCCCGTCCGACCTGCCCGGTTTCATGGAGGCCGTGGAAAAGGCCGCTCCCTAGACCGGCCCGGCCGATCCTTTCAAAGAACAAAGCCGCCCCGAGGGGCGGCTTTTCCTTTTTCGAAATCGCTAGGACCCTTCGGGGACCGGCTTGCTCTTGAAGAGCCCCGGCTTGCCCTTGGCGCGTCCCTTCCGGGCCTGAAAATAGGCTTTCCTGTCCTCTTCGCTGAGCAGGTCCGTAAAGTTCAGCATCTCCTCCCCGGCCTCGTTCTCCTTGACCTTCCGGCGGATGGACTTGAAAACCGGAATCCACGGCTTGGCCTTGCAAAAAAGGTATCGAACCAGGATGTAGACCGGGATGAAGATAAAGGCCGGTCCCACCGCGCCCATGAACGGCACGTCGAAATCAACCTGAGCGAAGCGGTAGAAAAGCCAGCCGATGGTGAAGGGCACGATCCACAGGGACGAGGCGAACAAGGCCATGTGGGCGAAGAAGTTCTTGCCGAAGGCGTCGTTGGCGATGGAGTTGCAGGCTTTCCACGCGGTCTTGTCCTTGGCACCGAGCGCCCGGACGGAAAAATTGTGATTGTCGATCATTTCACGGTTGAGAATGGCGAAATGCCGCTTGTTGAGGAAATAGACCCCGGCCATGCACAACTCGCCGATAACCGTGGCCACCAGGCAAACCCAAATCAGCCCGACGGCGAATCCAACATAGGCGTTGCCGCTGGTGCGGAATGCCCATATCAGCCAGGGATCAAGAAATTCATATACCATTGAGCCTGTCATAGCGATGCCTGTAATGTCCTGTGGAGGCCGCCCGCGAGAGGCGGCCTCCGTTGTTTCGTTCCGAGACTAGATGGGAAGCAGGATGCCGAAGAAGCCCTTCAGCGTGTACTTCAGACCGACATACACGGCCAGCAGGATGAAGAGGCGCTTCAGCCAGATGTCCGGGATGTACTTGGAGGTCTTGGGACCGATAACGGAGCCGATGACGATGCCGACGAGTTCGGCGCCGATCAGGCTCCACTCGACCGGAGTGGACCGCAGGATCATGTAGGAGGCAATGGAGTTGACCATGCCGACAAAGACGGCCATGGCGGAGGTTCCGGCCACCAAGTACATGGGCAGACCGGCCACGGAGGTCAGGAACGGCACCAGCAGGAAGCCGCCGCCGACGCCCAGGAAGGAGGCCAGGGCGGAGATGAAGAAGCCGCCAACCACGGGGATCAGGGGGTTGAACTTGAACTCGACGCCGAAGAAGGTGAACTCGCACTGGGTCGGGGTGAACTTCTGAACCTTCACACCCATCTCGGCCATGTCCACGGTGCCGCCTTTCTGCTGTTCCTTGACGGAGTTCTGGAAGGCCTCGGCGGCCTTCTTGGCAGCCTTCTTGCTTTGCTGGCCCTTCGGGGTGGTCTCATAGAAGAGGTAGCAGCCCAGGAACAGGACGAACAGGCCGAAGTAACCCAGGTAGGCCTTCAGGCTGATCTTGCCGGCGGTCAGCCAGGGCACCAGCCAGGAACCGGACACGGAACCGATGGCCAAGGCGATGCCCAGGGGCAGCACCAGACGACCGGCCTTCCAGTAGTTGATGGAGGACAGGGCGGCGGAACAACCGACCAGCCACTGGTTGGACACGCGGATGGAGTCGGTGACGACCTTGTTCAGCTTGGAGCCCTTGCCGAAAGAGCTGGCGTAGTCGCCCAGGCCGTAGATGGTGATGTGACCGACGCCGGCCATGATGCCGCCGAAGGCGCCGACGGTGGAGAAAATCCAGCCTACCCAGATCGCCCACAGGAAGCCGATGACGATGTTCAATTGCGGACCGCCGGGGATGCCCATATAGCCGGGCTCACCGGTGGGTTTGGCTTCGGCGATGGCGTCGGCCAGGCGGTCGGCCAAGGCGGGCTGGGCCATGAGGCAGACAGCCGCAACCAGGGCCAGCATCAGGAGAGTTTTCTTGGAACGTAACACAGTTACCTCCTCCTCGAATGAATGTTAAAAGGACCCCAAAATGTCACTCCGCGTCCCCCAAGGCCACGGAGTTGATACCTGAGACTATTCCGGCCGCACGAATGTCAGGGCATTCGCCGTACAGCCGACAACGCAGGCAGGGGTGCCGCCGGCATCCACCCTGTCCACGCAGAAATCACACTTCATGATCTTGCCGGTGGCGTCGTTGAACACCGGCACGGTCCACGGACAGGCGTCGATACAGGCCTTGCAGCCGTCGCACTTGTCCATGTCCACCAAAACGAGTCCGTCCTCGCGCTTGTACATGGCCCCGGTGGGACACGCAGCCACACACTCGGGCTTCTTGCAGTGCCGACAGTTCGTATACTTCAGCTTGGCCGAAGGATTGCCGTCCTTGTCGGCGATGGGCCCCTCCGCCTCCAGGCGGTTGAGGGAAAGCCCGGCGGGCACCTTGTTTTTCACCTTGCAGTGAACCAGGCAGGCGTTGCACGCGATGCACCGCTTCTTGTCGAATTTGATTCTGTAACCAGCCATTTTCCACCTCTGCAGACTTGGATTTGGGCGCGCAGTCTTATTGTAATCCTGGAACTGAAGAAAAAACCCAAGTTGGTCAACAGTCGACCACCTTGTGATATATTTCGCAATTAAAAGCGATCATAACCTGATTTTTTTCTCTGTGAAAAGAAAAATTATGTTACAGATTTCACATGCGGGATATATATTGCTCGGGGTTGACCGGCGTGTCTATGGTCCACCCTAATTAAAAAAGCGCGCAGAATCATCACTGTCTGTACAGGAGGAGTGTATGGGTAAGGAATTTGTAAAGAGCATTTGCGGCATGTGCTCGGTACGATGTCCCATTGAGGTTGAAGTGGTCAACGGCAGAGCGGAGTATATCCAGGGAAACCCCGATGCCCCCGGCATCATGGGCTCCCTGTGTCCGCGCGGCGCTGCCGGAACGGCCCTGACCTTCGATGAGGACCGCCCGCAGTACCCCATGGTACGCACGGGCAAGCGCGGCGAGGGCAAATGGAAACGGGTGTCCTGGGATGAAGCCCTGGACTATGTGGCCGACGAGCTGACCCGCATCCAGGGGACCTACGGCAAGAACTCGGTCCTGTTTTCGGATCGCGGCGGGCCCTTCAGAGACTTTTACCGCGCCTTTCTGCGCGGCATCGGCACGGCCAACTACAACAACCACGACTCGGCCTGCGCCCGCAACGTGCAGAATGCGGCCCTGTCCGTGTTCGGCTTCGGGCGCAAAGGCGTATCCTACGACCTGAAGAACGCCAAGCATGTGGTGCTCCAGCAGCGCAACATCCTGGAAGCCATCAACGTGGCCGAGGTGAACAACCTGTTCACCGGCATGGAGAAAGGCGCCAAGCTGACGGTCATCGACATCCGCGCCAACGTCCCGGCCACCAAGGCGGACAATTTCTTCATGGTCCGCCCCGGCACGGACTACGCCTTCAACCTGGCGGTCATCCATGTCCTTATTAATAACGACTTATACGACAAACAGTTCGTGGCCGACTGGGTCGAGGACTTCGACAAGCTCGTGGAATTCGTCAAGCCCTACACCCCCGAGTGGGCAGAGGGCGAGACCGGCGTGCCCGCGGCAAAGCTGATCGACTTCTGCAACCAGCTGGCCGAGGCCGCCCCGAGCGTGCTGTGGCATCCCGGCTGGATGACCGCGCGCTACTTCGACTCCTTCTACATGACCCGGACCATCTACATCATCAACGCCCTCCTCGGCGCCATCGGGGCCAAGGGCGGCCTGCCGTTCATGAACAAGCCGGGCGATGTGGGTGCCAAGGGGCTGAAAAGCTTCATGGAGCTTTATCCCAAGCCCGAAGGCAAGCGCGCCGACGGCGTGGGCTGGATGGAGGGCCGCAAGCACTTCGACCAGGGCCCCGGCCTGGTCCATCTGGCCTACGAGGCCGCCGTGGAGAAGGAGCCCTACCCCATCAAGGCGTACATCGTACAGCGTCATGACCCGCTCATGGCCTTCCCGGACAGGGACGACGTCAAGGCCAAGTGGGACGACATCGAACTGCTGGTCGCCGCGACCTTTTCCTGGTCCGACACCGCGTGGAACGCGGACGTGGTCCTGCCCATCTCCCCGTACCTCGAACGGGACGAGATCCTGATGACCAAAAATGGTCCCAAGCCCGCCTTCCAGGTGCGCAAGCGCGCCATGCAGCCCATCTACGACACCAAGGCCGTGTGGGAAATCTACGCGGGACTGGCCAGGCGCATGGGCCTCAAGGAACTGGACTACACCGACATCGAGGACATCTGGAAATTCCAGCTCGAAGGCACCGGCGTGTCCATCGAGGACTTCGAGAAGACCGGCATCGTCTCCCTGGCGGCCGATCCCCTGTACAAGCCGGTCAAGGAAGGCTCCTTCAAGACCCCGTCCGGCAAGATCCAGATCATCGACGCCAAGCTCGAAGGCGACGGCCTGCCCTCGCTCAAGCCCTACGAAGCGCCCGAGCAGGTGCCTGAGGGCAAATTCCGCATCACCTTCGGCCGCTGCGCCCTGCACACCCAAGGGCACACGGTGAACAACTCCCTGCTCTTCGAGCAGATGCCCGAAAACGTCCTGTGGATCAACACCCGACGGGCCGCGGAACTCGGCATCGAACAAGATGAGTACGTGACCGTGTCCAGCAACGGGCACAAGGGCCGCATCAAGGTGTTCGTCACGGACTTCATCCATCCCGAAGCCGTGTTCATGATCCACGGATTCGGCCATGACCTGCCCCCCGAGACCCGGGCCAACGGCAGAGGCGTTGCCGATAATCTGCTCATGCCCAAGGGCATCCGCAAATGGGATCACGGCGGCGGCGCCGTGGCCATGCAGGAGCACTTCGTCTCCGTAACCAAAGCATAACTCTCACCCCCATAACCCCTGAAAAGACCGGCGCAACCCCCGCGCCGGTCTTTTCTCTTTGGAGCCGGAAGGCGTCCCCCGCTTCTCCTCTGAAGGGGAATGCTCCGCGCCATCCGGGAACAGGCAAGCCCCGTTACGGCACTTCCCCACAAAAAAAGGGCGCGCCCCTTGCGGACCGCGCCCCCTATTCCTTTTGCGTCGGCGACGGCGTGTTAGCCCTCGGCAATCCACTCCTCAAGCCGGGTTTCGAACATGGACTTGATCTCCTGGAGGCGTTCGGGGGTTTCGGCCTCGAAGCGCAGGACCAGGACCGGCTGGGTGTTGGAGGCGCGGATAAGCCCCCACCCATCGGGGAACACGGCGCGGACGCCATCGATGTCGATGGCCTCGTACTTGGCGCTGAAGTATTTGACGGCCTTGTTCACCACCCGCTCCTTCATCTCCTCGGGGCAGTCCACGCGGATCTCCGGGGTGGACCAGGTCTTGGGCCAATCGAGCTGTTCCGACATGGGCTTGTCGGACCGGGAAAGGATCTCGACCATGCGCAGGGCCGCATAGGTCGCGTCGTCGAAACCGTAGTAGCGGTCGGCGAAGAACATGTGACCGGACATCTCGCCCGCGAATTTGGCCCCGATCTCGCGCATGCGCGCCTTGATCAGGGAATGGCCGGTCTTCCACATGACCGCGTCGCCGCCATGGGCTTTGATGTCCTCGTACATCAGGTGCGAGCACTTGACCTCGCCGATGATCGACGCGCCGGGAAACGCCTTCAGAATATCGCGGGCATAGATAGCCACCAGTTGGTCGCCGAAGAGCAGACTCCCCTTCTCGGTGACCACGCCGAGGCGGTCGCAATCCCCGTCCAGGCCCACGCCGATATCCGCCTTTTCCTTGAGCACGGCCTGTTGCAGGGCGGCCATGTTCTTCTCCACCACCGGGTCGGGATGATGGTTGGGAAAATCGCCGTCGGGCTCGCAGAACAGGCAGACCACCTCGGCTCCGGCCTTGCGCAGGGCGTCTGCGGTGATCAGCCCGCCCGTCCCGTTGCCGCCGTCCACGACCACCTTCACGGGCCGTTCGAAGGTCACGTCCCCGGCCAGCTCGGCCACGTACTTGTCGAGTACGTCTTCATGCCGGACCGAGCCTGCGCCCTGAGGGAAGTCGCCCTTTTCCATGAGCGCATAGACATCCTGAATTTCATCGGAATGAATGGTGCTGATCCCCTGCCAGACCTTGAATCCGTTGTATTCCGAAGGATTATGGCTGGCGGTGATCATCACGCCCGCCTGGGTCCCAAGCTTGGTCACGGCCCAGTAGAAGGCCGGAGTCGAGACCTGGCCGACGGTGACGACGTTCACGCCCGTCCCGTTCAGGCCTCGGATCAGGGCCTCGGCGTAGCCGGGCGAGGAATGACGGCAGTCATGGCCCACCACGGCGGTCGAGGAACCGCGTTCCAGGAAATATTGTCCGCAGGCGCGGCCCAGCCGTTCGACCCACTCCTCGTCGAAATCCCTGTCCACTATACCGCGAATATCATAGGTCCTGAACACTTCCCGCGAAATAGGCTTCATCCGTATTCCTCCCTGCCCGTACGCCGGGCCATAGGTCTTTGTCTCGGTTGTCCCGGCACACGCGGCCGGGCGGCAATTCAAACATGATCCCCGGGACGCTGCCAGGGATTTCTCCCCGGCTCCGCCGCGTTTCGTCGACGGGCACCCCCGGTACTTCACATCATATACAGACATTTTTGCGGAAATTCCACCGGCGGTTTCATAACTCCGCCACCGAATCGTCACCTAATCGTCATTGATATATCCGCATAAGCGGATATCAAGTACTTCATGGAAAAACTCGCATTGCGCTTCAAGGGGCTCGGAGACCCCACCAGGTTGCGGATCATCCGGCTGCTCGACCACGGCGAACTGTGCGTCTGCGACCTGATGGCCGCGCTGACACTGCCGCAGTCCACGGTCTCCCGGCATATGTCCTTCCTGCGCAACGGACGTTGGGTGGACGGCCGACGCGAGGGCAAATGGGTCTATTACACCCTGGCCGCGCCCGAAGACGGAATCCAGGCCCAGGTGCTGCGCGTCCTGCGCCAGCATCTGCCCGAGCGGGGACAAGCGCGGAAGGACTACGCACGACTCTTGGCCCATCTGGCGAACAAAACCGAGGCCACCTGTTCGACCGAGGCATAGGCGCACCATGACCGAAGCCGTCATGAAAATATTATCTTTCCCAAATTGCTACCTGACCCTGTGGATCTTCCTGGCCATGTTCGCGGGGGTGGGCTGCGGCGACCTCTTTCCAGGGGTGAAGCGGATCACAAACGCCTTCCAGGTGAGTACCACCAACATTCCCATCGCCATCGACCTGATCCCCATCAGCCTGGTCAACGTGGCCGTGCGCCTCAAACGCCGCAACTTCCCCCTTGCCCAGGACCCCCTCGTCGGCGTGTGCCACGTACGCCGCAAAACGCCCGACGCAACCTAGGAGTGACGCCATGAACATCCTTTTCCTGTGCACCGGCAATTCCTGTCGCAGCCAGATGGCCGAAGGCTGGGCCAGGGCGCTCAAACCCGAGGCCTTCACGGCCTGGTCCGCCGGAGTGGAGACCCACGGCCTGAACCCCCTGGCCGTACGGGTCATGGCAGAGGCGGGTGTGGACATCTCCGGGCAACGATCCAAATTGACCACTGACCTGCCCGAAGGCGTGACCTTCGACTACGTGGTCACGGTCTGCGGCCACACCAATGAAAACTGCCCCTATTTCCCGGCCGGGACCAAGGTGGTCCACGTCGGCTTCGACGACCCGCCGACCCTGGCCAAGACACTAACCGACGAGGCTGAAATCCTAACGGCGTACCGCCGTGTCCGGGACGAGATCCGGGCCTTTGTCGAAGGGTTGCCCGGCTCTCTGGAGACGGACGGTTCATAAGGAGAAGCCATGAAAAGACAGTGCCTCAACCGCATGCGCTCCTGGTCGCCCCTGGCGGCCTGGACCAGTTGCATCCGGTCCGGGAAAAACGGTGAAATCCGCTTTTCCCTGTTCGCCTAGTCAATACGCAACCGACACGCAACAAGGCCCGACGGGACACCCCGCCGGGCCTTCGTTTGCCGGAGATGCGGCGACCGGCCGCCAATGCGCCCGTTCCGGCAGGATCACCCGGATGCCGGTCTCACCCGAAAGGAACGTTTCCAAAAGGATGGTCCCGCCGGGGGTGAAAACCGGCCAAGGTTCCCGTCGGAACAACCCGGCGTCCGGCAAGACCATCCCCCCCCCTCTTCGAGCCCTCCCGCGCATCGCCGCCGAACGCCGGCCGGAAGCGAGCAAAACATCATTCCAGACAACTGCTTTTTAGCCGATGTTATTTGAGATTATCCAGCTTAAAATCTGGTCATATAGCAAATAAAAAATCAATTTTTGACACGATGACTTTATTCAGATAGACTCGCCACTTGAAATTCGATGATGCACATCAATTAATGTTGTTTTCAGATTGTAACAAAAAGTTCAAGAGATAATACAGTAATAAATCCACTGTTGCAGTTGCTAAAACATAATACATGACATTATTGCAGCAACTCATCACTGTATCATCAGCAAAACAACATTAAATTTTTTGCATCAGTAATTTTACATGCCACTGACTTCGAAATGTCATAGCGGGCAGGAAGCCCTGCCCCTTTCTCGACCGCATACGGCCTCTCTCTGCGGCCTTCGCGACCGAGTCCCCCTCTTTTAACTCCATTTCGGAAGTCTTTCCCCGATACTCCCCGCCCCCGGCGAGGGAGATCATCATCACACTCAACGGAGTACCTATGGGACAAATCAGCGTAGAGAATTTGTACAAAATCTTCGGCAGCAAGCCCCGCAAGGGCCTTGAGATGCTCAAGCAGGGCCACGACAAAACGTCGGTCCTGGAAAAAACCGGCATGACCGTAGGCGTGAACAACGCCTCCTTCACCATCGAAAACGGCGAGATCTTCGTCATCATGGGGCTGTCCGGCTCGGGCAAATCCACCATGGTGCGGATGCTCAACCGGCTCATCGAGCCCACTTCCGGGCGGGTCCTGGTCAACGGCGAGGACGTCACCGCCATGAGCGACGACGAACTGGTCAAATTCAGGCTGCACAACATGAGCATGGTCTTCCAGTCCTTCGCCCTCATGCCGCACCAGACCGTGCTCGACAACGCCGCTTTCGGCTTGGAGCTGGCCGGGGTGGATAAGGCCAAACGGCACGAACGCGCCCGCGAGGCTCTGGAGCAGGTAGGCCTGGCCGGATGGGAGGACCAGTATCCCAAACAGTTGTCCGGCGGCATGCAGCAGCGCGTCGGGCTGGCCCGCGGCCTGGCCGTGGACCCGGAAATCCTGCTCATGGACGAGGCCTTCTCGGCGCTTGACCCGCTCATCCGCACCGAAATGCAGGATGAACTGCTCAAGCTTCAAGAGGAACATCAACGGACCATCGTATTCATCTCCCACGATCTGGACGAGGCCCTGCGCATCGGCGACCGCATCGCCATCATGGAAGGCGGCAACGTGGTCCAGGTGGGCACGCCGGATGAAATCCTGCAAAACCCCGCCAACGACTACGTCCGCGCCTTCTTCCGAGGTGTGGATCCCACCGGGGTCCTCAGCGCGGGCGACATCGTGCGCGATTCCCACCCGACCATCGTGGTCACCAAGGGCGGCAGCCTGCGCATCGCCCACGAAATCCTGAGCGGCAGCGAACTGGATCACGCCTACGTGATCGACTCGCGCCGCCATTTCCTCGGCGTGGTCTCGTCAGAGGGCATCCGCAACGCCTTGGAGGCGGGACTGCCGGAGCACCCGCTGAGCCAGGTCTACCTGCCCGAGGCCGTGGCCGTGCATCGTGACGATTCCATGCAGGACATCCTGCCGCTGGTGGCCGTTTCCACCTGGCCCATCCCGGTGGTGGATGATGAAAACCGCTACCTCGGCGTGGTCTCCAAAAACCGTTTTCTCACGATCCTGCATAAGACCGAAGTGGCCCTTTCCGAAGGAGGTGACCAATAATGTTCGACAATCTAATTATCCCCCTAGACCAATGGGTTTCCGTGGCCGTGGAATGGCTAGTGGACAACTACCGCGAATTTTTCCAGATGCTCAAATGGCCCGTGGACAAGTTGCTGACCGGCTTCGAGCACGGCCTGACCGCCCTGCACCCGCTCATCATCATCGCCGTGGTCTGCTTCCTGGCCTGGAAATTCTCGGGCAAGCGTCTGGCCGTCTTCTCTCTGTGCTCCATGCTCCTGGTGGGCTTCCTGGGCCTGTGGGAAGACACCATGATCACCCTGGCCATGGTCCTCTCGTCCGTGGTCATCTGCGCCGTGATCGGCATCCCGCTGGGCATCATGTCCGGCCGTAGTGATCGCTTCCAGGCCGGACTCCGGCCCGTGCTCGACGCCATGCAGACCACCCCCGCCTTCGTCTATCTCGTGCCCATCGTCATGCTTTTTTCCGTGGGCAATGTGGCGGGCGTGCTGGCGACCATCATCTTCGCCCTGCCCCCCATCATCCGGCTGACGAGCCTGGGCATCCGCCAGGTCCACCCGGAACTGGTGGAGGCGGCTCAGGCCTTCGGGGCCACCCGGCGGCAGGTGCTCTTCAAGGTTCAGATTCCCCTGGCCTTGCCGACCATCCTGGCGGGTCTGAATCAGACCATCATGATGGCCCTGTCCATGGTCGTCATCGCCGCGCTCATCGGCGCAGGCGGACTCGGCTCCCCGGTCATCCTCGGGCTGAACACCCTGGACATCGGACGCGCCGTGGTCGGCGGCCTGGGCATTGTGCTCATGGCCATCGTCCTGGACCGCATCACCCAGTCAATGGCTCAAAAGAAATAACCGAAATCGAATTCGAGGAGGTTTTATGAAACTGATGAAACTCACGCTGACCGCACTGTTTGCGGTCCTGATCGCATCCGCCGCCATGGCCATGGACACGCAGCCCGGCAAGGGCGTCACCGTCCAACCCGCACGCGCCACCTGGAATACCGGCTTCTTCCAGGAGGCCCTGGTCCGCAAGGGCTTGGAGGAACTCGGGTATACCGTAAAGAGGCCCCGTGACCTAGCGAACCCCATCTTCTACAAGTCCGTGACGCTGGGCGACGTGGACTACTGGGTCAACGGCTGGTTCCCCATGCACGACGCCCAACTGCCCAAGAACTTCGACGAGAAGGCGCAAAAGATCGGCTTTGTGGCCAAGGCCGGTGGCATGCAGGGCTACCTGGTGTCCAAACGTGATGCAGACAAGTACAACATCAAGTCCCTGGACGACTTCAAGCGTCCCGAGGTCATAAAGGCCTTCGATTCCAACGGCGACGGCAAGGCCGACCTGACCGCCTGCCCTCCGGGCTGGGGCTGCGAAAAGGTCATCACCCACCATATGAAGGTCTACGACCTGGGTGACTACATCAATCCGGTCAAGGCCTCCTACGAGGCGGGCATGGCCGCGGCATTGGGCGAATACAAGTCCGGCAAGCCGGCCTTCTTCTACACCTGGACGCCCAACTGGACCGTCTACAAGTTCAAGCCCGGCAAGGATGTGGTCTGGATCAATGTGCCTGAGATCAACCCCACCGAGTCCCAGGCCCCGAACGCCGATCGCATGACCGTGTCCGGCGTGGAAGGCGCGGTCTCCGACCCGCTCAAGGCCGGCTTCGTGGTCTCCGACATCCGCGCGGTGGCCAACAAGAAGTTCCTGGCGAAGAACCCGGCCGCGGCCAAGTTCCTCGAACTCTTCACCCTGCCCCTGGCCGACATCAGCGCCCAGAACACCCGCATGAACCAAGGCGAAAAGTCCGACAAGGCCATTGCCAAACATGCCGACGAATGGATCAAGAACAATCAGGACAAATGGAACGGGTGGCTCAAGGCGGCCCGCGAAGCCGCCAAATAGCGAAGCGGCGAGAAAATTGCGGCGGCCCCTTCTTGGGGCCGCTTTTTTTTGGGGACCGGCCCCTTCACAAAGAAAGGAAAAAGCAATTGCTGGAAGCCGCTCCGCGGCGAGATTTAGATGATTCCGCCTGCGGCGGGCACGGACTCGCAATCCTGCAGCCCCTTCTTCGCATCCAACCCGCTGCCGGGTTACCGGCCGTCAAAATGACGCTGTCGGGCAAGGATTCTCTCCGGCTCCCTGCGAAACGGCGAGGCAAGATTCAAGACGCGGCACGAAGGCCGATGAACGGGAAATCCCGTCCATCGGCCTTCGTGTTGTTCGCATGTATGCGGATCGAGACTCCAAAAGCGGCGGAGCCCAAAGGCATGGCTAGTCCCCGGTCAGTTCGTAGCGAGTGGAAGGCCCCTTGCCCTTTTTGACCAGAAGGCCGCGCTTGACAAGGTCCTGAAGGTCGTAAATGGCGGTCCGTGTGGGCAGATTACCGCCGACCAGGTCCTGGTATTGTTTGCGGGTAATAGTGCCCTGTCTGCGGATGACGTCCCAGGCTTCTTTCTGGCGGGAGTTGAAGCCCGCATCGGTTTCCACCGGGGCGGATTGCTGCGGAACGGGATAGGACGGGACAGGGTGCGACGGAGCGGTCGCCGAGGGAGTCCCGGAAGACGCAGAGTGCGGCTTGCCTGCATCCGGGGACGGCCCGGGCTGGGGCTGGGTGGGCCAGGTATAGAAGTCGCTTTCCAGACGAATTTCCTCGTGCTGAATGATGTCGGTTTCGGCCATGACCGCAGCGCGGGTAATGCAATTGACCAGTTCGCGGACGTTGCCGGGCCAATCGTGGGAGACGAGCTTGGCCAGGGCCCCCTTGCTCAGATCCAAATGTTCGCGTCCGGCCAGGGCCTCGGCCTGCTTGAGGTAGTAGACGGCCAAAAGCGGGATGTTCTCGCGATTTTCGCGCAGGGCCGGCGTGTTGATGGAGATGACCTTGAGCCGGTAGTAAAGATCCTCGCGGAAGGACTTGTCCTCGATGAGGGACGGAATGTCCACGTTGGTGGCGGCCAGGATGCGCACGTCCACGGCGACTTCGCGGTCGCTGCCCAGCGGCTTGATCTTGCGCGAGGCCAGGGCCCGGAGCAGGGATTGCTGGACCTTGGCGGAGGCGGACTGGATTTCATCCAGGAAAAGGATACCCCCGTCGGCCTCGACGAACGCGCCGTTGCGGTCTTCCTTGGCCTCGGAAAAGGCCCCCTTGACGTGGCCAAACAGGGCATCGAGAAGCAGGTTCTCGTCCAGGGCGCCGCAGTTGATGGAAATGAACGGCTTTTCCGCGCGGCTGGAATGGGCGTGGATGCCCTCGGCCACCAACTGTTTGCCGGTGCCGGTCTCGCCCGCGATGAGCACGTCCACATCCACCTGGGCGGCCTTGAGGATGTTGACTTTGAGATTGGCCGTGGCCGAGCCCACGCCGACGATCTCGGGAACGCGGCTCAGTTCGTTCTCCACCAGCAGTTCTCGCTCGCGGTCCAGGGAGGCGCGCTCACGCTTGTTCACGTTGAGAATGGCCTCGTCCTTGGCTTGTATCTCGACCACCTGCTGTTTGACCCGGCGGATGATGTTGTTGATGGATTCCTGAAGGACGGTGATGTCGTAGCCGTTGTACGGGAGATAAATCTCCTCCATTTCCTCCAACGAGTTCAAGGTATTCATGCACGCCGCCAACTCGCGGATAGGCTTGGTCAGGATACGCCCGAAGAGAAAGACGAGGACGGAGATGACCACGATGCCGCCGAGGGTCACAAAGAGCATGACGTCCATGTTCTTGTAGCCCGCGATGATCGGCAACTGGCTGCGATCCACGAAGATCACCCCGCCATAGACCGAAGGCGGTCCGGCCGGATCGGTCTTGAAATAGACCGGGGCATAGCTGAAGTAATGGAAATCCACGCCGGACTGTTTGGGATGCTCCTCCGCCACGCGAACCAACCCGTTTTCGCCCTTGTTCATGGCGGCCACGGCCTCCCAATAGCGGGAGTACCTTTCGTTGGGCCGGAAGGCGGCCTTGTTGCCAGGCTTGCCCAGCGAGCCGTCGAATCCCTCACGGGCCAGGAAGGTGGTCAGATCATTGTGCTGCTTGTCGTAGTCTTCGGACTGAAAGAGCATCCAGCCGTCATGATTCAAGAAATAGCTAAAGCGCACTTCGTCGCTCCGAGGGTAGGCCCACAGGGGGGACTTGCGCGAATTGTACCACGAGAGGATATTGCGCAATGTAGTCGCCTCCACGGACAGGAAGAGCAGACCCGGAGGCTCGGTGCCGTTGCCGGGACAGGCGGTATAGAAGCGGACCACGTTGGCGGTCATGAAGCGGTTGGTGCTGCCTTCGGTGGGCATGGGGTAGGAGACGTCGAGGATGTCGGAAGCGACCACTCGACCGGGGGCAAGCGCCCCCAGGCGATCGAGTTCGGCAAAGGGGTTGGGCCGCACTCGATCCAGGGAGTCCGGGGCCACGGCCCGCACGTTTTCCCCCTGGCGGACCAGAACCACGGGTTCCCCGCCCGAGGCTGGAAGATAGCAGAGTTCGAGGTATGATCTGCCGCCCGCCTTGAGCAATCGCATGAATTCGTCGCGTAACCCGGCGGCGTCGGTGCGTCCTCCGGCGAAGAAAAGCAGATCCGTGCGGCAGCCATCCAGATACTGCTCCATCTCGTGAGCCACGGCCATGGTGTTCTGGCGCACGGTGCGGCTGATCGCGATGTCGATGAATTCGTCCGAAACCCGGTAGGAGGCCCAGCCCGTGAACAGGAGGATACCCACAATGGACGGCATCAGGGCCAGGAGCAACTTGCCCCGCAGCCCAAGCCTGCGCACCAGGCCGGGCAGGTGGCGGCGCATCCAATCCGACATACGGGAGCCCGCGGTGGTTGTCGATGCCATGAAATCCCCCCTTCACTCGGTTGCGGCGGCCGAAAAAACACGTTCCGCCTTGTACGTTTTTTGCCGTTATGCCGCTCCCGACCACTTTGTCAAATCCTTTTCGGCACGATGGTTGCTAAATACACCTCGTCGTTATGACGCAACACAATAATTTTGCGCGATTTTTTAACCATTTGTAATAAATATAATTTTATCAAAACATCTTGCAAAAAAATCAGGCAGACAAAATCATGGCCAAGCAGAAACCTCTTTGCGGGATACACAGATTGCTTTTCATCTCCATGATCGTCATCCCGGCGATCCCCCTGCTCATCTCGGCAGCCATCGGGTTCTACTCCTTTGCCGGAGAGTCCAGGCGCTTTGCCGTCTCCTCCATCCGCCAGGCCGCCGTGGACCGGACCATGCTCATCGACGAATTTCTTCATGAGCGGCGCAGCGACCTGGAATCGTTCCTGGCCCTGCTCCCCGAGGATGCCCTGAGCGGGCCCCGGGCGCAGGAGGAAGTCGAGGCGTGGCTACGCACCGGCGGACAGGTTTTCCAAGACATGGGCCTGATCGACCCGCAAGGGCGGCACGCAGCCTATTCCGGCCCCTTCGGCCTGTCCGGCAAGAATTACAGCGGCGCAGACTGGTACAAGGAAACCCTGGAGAATGGCTATTACATCAGCGACGTTTTTCTCGGCTACCGCAAGGTGCCTCACTTCGTCGTGGCTGTGGCCAGGCGCATGCACGGCCAGGTCTGGATGCTCAGGGCCACCATCAACCCCACGGTCTTCGGCAACATGGTCAACGCGCCGGGCATCGGCAGCACCGGTGAGGCGTACATCCTCAACCGGGACGGAGTGTTTCAGACCAACCGCCGCTCGGGCGGCATCCTGCTCGAACACGACGACTATCCCTACCCGGCCCAGGCCGAAAATCTCATCTCCTTCACGGGCGCGGACGACGGCGAGGACTATCTGTTCGCCTCGGCCCGCCTCAACGACGGCAAGTGGCGGCTTGTTGTCCGCCAACAGAAGGAGGAGGCCTTCCATGCCGTCGTCATGGCGGGCTACACGGTCATCTTCGTGCTGCTCTGCGGTGGGGCGGTCATCGTCATTCTGGCCCTCGTGGTCAGCCGCAGGCTGTCCGAGACCCTGCACGGCCAGGCCGAGGCGGTCAGCAAACTGGAAGGTCAGTTGCTCCAGGCCGCCCGCCTGGCCGAACTGGGGGAAATGGCCGCAGGCTTCGCCCACGAGATCAACAACCCGCTACAGATCATGAAAACCGATCTGGCCCTGTTGGACCTGACCCTCAAGGATGTGACCGACGAATGTTCCAACCGGGAGGCCTGCGACGAACTCAAGGAGATCGCCGACCAGTTCCAGATCCAGATCGGCCGCTGTGCGGCCATCACCCGCGAGATTCTGCGCTTCGGGCGACAGGATGCACCGCAGGTCCAGGACGTGGACCTGACCGACTTCCTGCCCAAGGTTGGGGCCATGGTTGAGAACAAGGCCCAGGTCAACGGCATCGGCGTGACCTGCGAGGTGGCTCCGGACATTCCGCATGTTCTGGCGGACCCGGGCCAGTTGCAGCAAGTCATGATCAACCTGTTGAACAACGCCATCCACGCGGTGGTGGACCGTCACGGGGCCAAAGGCGGGCGCATCGACGTGAACGCGCACGCCGACGACCGGGGCAACGCGGTGATCACCGTGGCCGACAACGGCTGCGGCATCAATCAGGAAAGCCTGTCCAAGATATTCATGCCCTTCTTCACTACCAAAGCGCCCGGCCAGGGCACGGGGTTGGGCCTCTCCGTGTGCCATTCCATCATCGACTCCCTCGGGGGGGAGCTGACCGTGGCCAGCACCAAGGGCGAAGGCACAACCTTCACCGTTCGTATCCCCGGCAAGAGTGCGTAAGACCGTCCTCCTCCCGGGACGGGACCCCATCGGGGGACGGGGCTTCGGACCCGTCCCCCGCCATTTTTCCCAGGGCCTCGGCGGCCATCTTGCCGATCTCGTCCAGATAGGCGGAGTAGCGGGTCAGATAGAAGGACAATCCCTTGGCGAAGTTGCGGCCCACCAGCCCGTTTACAAAGAGCATGGACACGGACTGTTCCTCGCGCAAGACCTGTTGCGAGGCCAGGAACACGGCCACTTCGTCTTCGGACATGGCCTCCAGGGCCTGGCGCAAGGCTTCGTGGGCGCGCGGCTTGTAAGCCATGATGTAGAGCATGTCCAAGGCGTTGGCGATGACCTCGGGCACATGGTTAAAATTCGACTCCCGAGAGAAGTCGATGAACTCGGCGGGCCGGTTGAGCATGCCGAGCATGTCCCGGGTGGGGAAGGCGATCTCCAGGCGCGAGTAGATTTCGAAGACCTGGTGCAACTTTTCGGTGTAATCCCAGCGGCGCATGGCGATGTTTCGCCTACGGTCCGCGAACCCCTCGATGACCCCGGCCACGCAATCCGAGGCGAGCTTGGAGATGACCGCCGCCCACAATTGCAGCACGGCCATGGGATCGACGGAACCGCCCAGGACCAGAAGCCCCTGGGCACCCCAGTTGAAGAGCATGGCGATGGGAATGGACAGGACGCTGCGGAAGAAGTTGGCCGCTGCGGCTTCGCGGGGCAACCCCCGAATCACGTTGTGGCTGGAGATGTACACCCCGTTGGTCAGGGCCATGATGGAATAGAGCAACAGCGGATTGGTGGCCGTGGTCACCCCAAGTCCCTTGTCCAGAACGACGGACTTGCACAACCAGTCCAGCAGGGGCACGGAAAAACCGGTGTAGAGCAGGGAATCGGCAATACGCTCCCAGTCGATATAGTCGTTCCAGGCCAGGAAGGGCGAACGCCGCAACCCGCCTCCGCCGAGCACGGACTGGATGACGTTGCGCAGACCGGTGATGGAGAACCAGATGATCCCCCCAAAATAGGCCAGAATCCACCAGTCCTTGGTCAGATAGAAGGTCAGGAAGGCGGGGATGAACCCGGCCAGGACCTTGATCACGTTCTTGAGCACGGAATTCAACTGGTCGGGCGAGGGACGACGCTTGCAGGAATCAGCGGGCGCGAACAAAGACAGCCCATTGCCCTCCCGCCGTTTGCCGCCCAGGGCGACCACGTTGCCGCCCGCTTCGGTCACGGCGTAACCGTCCACGCGCCAGCGGCAGCACGTCCGGCAGACCAACCGTCGCAGGCCCGTGACCTGCGCGGCCATATGGATCATGCGGCCCCACAACCCCTTGCCCGGTTTGGGCATGACGTACTCGTTGGACCGTATCGTCGTGCCCTGCACCGGGATGCGGTCGGCGGCGCGCAGCCGGGCGGCCTCCCGTTGGCCCCGCAGGGGCAAGGTCTCAAGGACCGCGAAGCCCATGCCGTGGGTCCTGGTGGACCGTCCGGTGGACCCTGAGCCGATGCTCGTCCCCAGCGGCACACGCTTGTAGAATTCAAGAAGCCGGTCGAACCGCTCCAGAATGCCCTCCAGGGCGCGCAGCCGGTCCTCGGCCTCTTCGCCGTCCTTTGCGCGAACGGAGTCCATGCACCCCCGGATGAGTCGCTTGAGCTTGACCGCGTTTTGCTCGTTCAAGGCCTGCTGCAACTGGCTGAAGGGCATGCGCAGCCGGGTCTGGCCCGGCTCCAGGTGCTTGGTGTTGAAGACCTCAAGGTGGGAGATCCGCCCCTGGCACTGGAACAAGAGCTCCAGCGCGTCCTCCAATTCCAGGTCCGCCAGGATCAGGGTCAGGTGACTGGAATGGGCGGCCCTGCGCAGCCGGGAGGTCAATTCCGCCGGAGACAGGGAAAGCAGTGCGGGCAATCCTTCGGCGCGGGGCCTGTCCGGGTCCGGGATATCCCGGTTTTCCTCCGGAGAGAGGTAGCGGGCCACCATAGTGTCCACGTCCAAAGCGTCCAAAGACTCCACCTGCACGGCAATGGCCGCCTTGGCGTCGTAATCGGCCTGGTCGAACCCCTTGCGCAGAGAGGCCACCCGCTCTTCGAAGAACGGCATGGCCTGGGCATGGATGTAGTTGCCCAGGTGCAGGATCGACGGCTGCTCCACGCCCGCCGCAACGGCCATTTCATCATAATCAACCGGCGGGAGCAGAACCCCGAATTCCTTTTGTATGGACTGGCGGTGGCGGGTGTTGAAGGCCTCGGTTACGGCCCGCACGTATTCGGATCGCGAACCGCGCACTTCCCGGCCCTGCTCCATGAGTTCGCGCACGGCGTCCACCCGGAACAACCCCTCTATGTCGCAATCGTCGCGGAGTCCGCCGGGGCACCAAACGATCTTGACGAACCGGCCCCGGTGCAACGCCCGGTACTCTATGCCGATGCGCACCTTGATGCCCAGAATGGCCGCCGAGGCGAGCAGTTCCCGAGCCACGGGCAGGTCCACACAATCGTAATAAACCACGGTCAGGTAGCGGATACCCTTGATCCAGGCGTCCATGACCAGATGAGTGGCGGACTTGCGCCCCTTGCTGTTGGCGTCGTGAACGCGATCGTCAAAAGTGATCTGGTTCCACTCCTCGGGCATCTCCAGGAGGTGATAGCGGCGCATCTGCTGGCGCAGGAAGCCGATCTTCCCGGCCGCGGCCCGGCGAAAGTCGTGCGCCAGGGCCAACTGGCGGCAGCGGTCCCCCTTGGCGCGAACCAATTCCTTGCCGATCTGGACCAGGACCCGCGCCCGGTTATTGCGCATGGCGCCCTTGGCCGCGGTCAAGGTCTCGTCCCGCAGGGCGATGAGCGCCTTGGTCCGGTCCGAGGCCTGTTCCGACTTCAGGGATTCAAGCAGATGCATGATGGCGTAGGCGATGCGCAATCCCCGGTCCGCCGCCAGCTCCTTGATGCCGTGCGGCTTCAGGTATGGCTCAAGCAGAGTCTTGAATTGCGTCTTGTCCACGCCGCGACTCAGAACATCTTCAACTATTTCAAGGAGTCTATAGTCGTTCTTATCATAGTAAAGCGAAGGCATGAATCCCATTCCCCCCTGTTTGCAACGGCCCATTTTGTCACATAATCGTAACATAGCCTAGCAGTATCCATGCCTCTCGTCATGTGGGATGTACGGTGCTGATTCGATTTTTTCCAGCCATCCCTTGTGGCTGTAGGCTTCCTCTCCCCTCCTGAGAGGTTGCCGTTTCCTCCCCAGACACCTCCAATCTGGCCGTTTTTTGCGCGCAATACCATCGTGCAAGCCAATCGTGCAAGCCAATTTGCGAAAATATATACTTAAATATAAACATGTTACGCTTGGCATGCGAGTTGCTTAGTCCGGGCAGCAATTGCGGAATAACAACCGATCAACCCAACGGTGACATCATGGAAAAGATGAAAATCCTGCTCGTAGACGATGAAGAACGTCTGCTCAGCACCACGAAAAAGCTCTTCGAGAAGCTCGGCATCGAGGCATGCACGGCCACTTCGGGGGCCGAAGCCTTGGAGGTGCTGAAGACCTATGAAGCGCATGTCATCTTCCTCGACATCAAAATGCCCGGAATGGACGGCATGGAGACGCTGCAGCACATCAAGAAGGATTACCCCCTCAGCGAGGTCATTATCCTCACCGGTCACGCCACTATGGAAACCGCAGTGGAAGGGCTCAAGCTCGGCGCCTTGGACTATCTGATCAAGCCAGTCAGCATGAAGGATTTTCTCGGCAAGGCCGAGGAAGCCTTTGAAAAGGTCACGCTACAAAAACAGAAGATACATTCTGCCCGGATGGCCGAGTCCGCCGGTCAGGGTGAACTGCGCTAGCTAACTCAAGGAGGTTGTAATGGTTAAAATCAAGGTCCTCATGGTCGACGATGAGGAGCGCTTCCGCACCACCACTGCGAAAATATTGGCCCGCAAAGGATTCGACACGATCCTGGCAGCCAGTGGCGAAGAGGCGTTGCAGAAACTGGCCGAAAAGCCGGACGTTGTCGTGTTGGATGTCAAGATGGGCGGCCTCGACGGTCACGAGACCCTCAAATTGATGAAGGAAAAGATGCCGGAACTCCCGGTGATCATGCTCACCGGGCACGGCGACATGCCCGGCGCGAAGAAGGCGCTGGACACCGGGGCCTTCGACTATCTGGCCAAGCCCTGTGACGTGGATCTCCTGAGCACCAAGGTTCAGGACGCCTTCGAGTACGCCACCAAGGCGCCCTATGTCGAAAAGCTGGCCAAGGGAATCATGATCCCTCTGGACGAGTACACCCAGATTCCCCTGAACAGCACCGTGCGCGACGCCATCACGGCGCTCGAATCGTCCATGCGCCACCTGATGGCCACGGACCGCCTCATGGACACCGGACACCGTTCGGTGATCGTGACCAACCCCGACGGCAGCGTGGCGGGCCTGCTCAGCCCGCTCGATCTGATCGACGCCATCCGGCCCGGCTACCTGTCCGCGCCCAAACCGTCCATGGCGGACAGTCTGCAGTACTCGACCATGTTCTGGCAGGGCCTGTTTTCCTCGCGGGTCAAGGAAATCATGGGCAATCCCGTCCGCGACATCATGTCCGACACCCTTCCGGTGATCGACGCCGACGCCAATCTCATGGACGTAGCCAACAACATGATCACCCTCCCGGCCCGGCGCATGCTCGTCAGAGCGGGGAACGAAGACATCGGTATCGTCCGCGAACAGGAACTCTTCTACGAAATCGCCAAGATCATTTCGTCCAGCTAACCCGAAGCCCGATTGCGAGGTTACAACATGGCTCAAGCAAAGAAGAAAGCAACCGGTTACGACAAGTTCGTCAACTGGAAGCTGCTCATAATTCCGGTGGTAATTTTCGTCGCGATCCTCGTTCTTCCCACCCCTCAGGGCATGAAGAAGGTAGGCATGCAGTATTCGGTCGGCCCCAAGGTCGTGGCCAACTATCTGTGTGAACAACTCTTCCAGAAGCAGAGTTCCGATTGCGACCAATGGGAAATCCTGACCGCACGCCTGATGGAACAAAACATGCGCATGGGCGCCCTCTCCAAAGAGCGGCTCATGAAGCGCAACGAGAAGTGGGCCAAAAAGTACAAGATCCCCGTGGATTCGGCCAACTTCAAGCGGGCGCTGACCTATGTCGGCGACAATATCCCGTCGGACAAGTATCTGACCATCATGAAGGGCGCCTTCAACAAGCGCCTGAACGGCCTCAATTATGACGAACTGTCCAAGAAGGACCAGAAAAACGCCAACAAGGGCGCGTGGAGCATCAAGGTCGCCATCGCCATGGTCGTATTCGTGGTCTTCTGCTTCATGACCGAGTGCATGCCGCTGCCCGGCGTGGCGTTCTGCATCGGCCTCATTCTGGTCTTCACCGGCGTGGTCTCGCGCAGCGAGGTCGCCGGGCTATACTGGGATGACGCGGTATGGTTCATCATGGGTTCGCTCATGTTCGCCACGGCCTTCGTCAAGACCGGTGTGGACAAGCGCATGTGCTTGCTCATGTTCAAAAAGCTCGCCGTGCCCAACGTCCGTTGGATCACGCTGATCTTCTTCATCGTCATCTCCCCGCTGGCGGCGTTCATCTCCGACCACGCCCTGGCGGCCATGTTCCTGCCCATCGGCATGCTGCTCTACCAGAACAGCCTGACCGACGAGATTCCCGAAGACAAGGAATTGGCCAAGATGCTGATGATCACCATCGCCATGGCCTGTAACATCGGCGGCCCCGGCGCCCCGTCCGGCGGCGCCCGCAACGTCATCATGATGACCTACCTGACCGACATGTTCGGCATGGACATCGGGTACGCGCAGTGGATCATGTACTGCTTCCCGTTCGTCATCGTCATGATCCCGATCACCTGGATCGCCACCAACATGCTCTTCAAGCCCCGCATCACCTCCCTGGCCCCGGCCATGCGCCACCTGGAAGGCGAAATCAGCAAGATGGGCAAGTGGAACAGAAACCAGGTCTGGGCCATGGTCATCTTCGCCGTCATGGTCTTCGGGTGGTTCACCGAGAAGGAATTCTACAACATGGGCATCTACCCCATCCGTCTCGGCATCGGCGTCATAGCGGTCGCGGGCGCAGTGGCCTATCTGCTGGCTGGCGTGGTCAACTGGCGTGACTATCAGGAAAAGGTGGACTGGGGCGTTGTCTGGCTGTACGCGGGCGCGATCATCTTCGGCCGCACCCTGGATAAGACCGGCGCCGCCTACTGGCTGGCCCAGTCCGTCATCGACCTGCTGGCCCCGCTGGGCATGAGCCACGGCATCCCGCTGATGCTCACCTCCAACGGCCTGACCGCCGTGCTGACCAACCTGATGGCCGACGGCCCGGCAGCCGCCGCGGTCGGTCCCATCACCCTGAACATGGCCAGCATCGTGCACCCCGGCACCACCTTCCTGCCGTTCATGGCAATGGCCACCGCAGTAGCGTCTTCCTTCGCCTACTGCCTGATCATCGGTACCCCGCCCAACGCCATCGTCTACGCCTCCGGCTACCTGGAGCCCAAGGACTACCTGCGCGTGGGTATCCCAATGTGGTTCATCGCCAACATCATGATCGTCGTCCTTACGGCGATCTACTGGACGGGTCTCGGGTTCGGCAGCCTGCCATCGTTCTGACGACCCTGACCTGAAAAAAACAACCCGGCGGCCCGCCCAGGGCGGGCCGCCGGTTCAAAAAGAGGAATCCAAAATGTTTGGCAAACCCAGTGAAAAAAAAGGCTTTGTCCATGAAAAGGGCGTGACCTATTTCAGCAAGCGGACCGAACAGCGCATCCTGTTCGCGATGACCCTGGGCATGCTGCTCTGGGGCATCCTGGAATCGACGAACATATTCTAAGCCAAGGAGGGGGCCATGGAAGCGACACGCGAAATAAGCACCAGGATGGGGATCCGGGAATATTTCGAAACATTGATGGACGTCATGCGCTCGCCCGTGCGCTACTTTGAACGGGTCGCTGAGGAGACCGGCTCCCGCCGGGCGCTCATCTTCCTCATGATCTCGGCCCTGTTCTACTGCTCGGTGAGCATGACCTACTTTTTCGAGAACTCCTTGGCCATGGGCATGGTCATGATGCTCAACGCCCTGCTCATGCCCGCCTTCGGCGCGGTCATCACCTTCATCCTGATCGGCATGACCGGCCAGGAGCGGGTGCCCTTCGCCCGCATCTTCAACATCTACGCCTACGCCAGCGGCGCGGTCATGGTCATCTCCTGGATTCCGGGTCTGGCCATCGTCATGGAGCCCGTGCGGGCCGTGCTCATCGGCGTGGGGCTGCACAAGGCGGCTGGAGTGGGCAAGCTCAGGGCGGCCGCGCTCATCGTCCTGACCGCCGTGGTCCTGCTCCTCTTTTTCTGGTCCGCCGCGCCGATCATCGTCGAACTGAAGCAATTGTTCCACTAGGAATGACCTCGCGCAACGGGCAGCGCGCGAGCACGCATTCCTTACCCTCCCCATCCGGCCGGGGGCACGCCCCCCGCCCCCGGCTCCGGACGGGAGGATCCACACGGGAGGACCGTTATGAAAAAGATACGCCTGCTTCTGGTTGACGACGAAACCGATTTCCTGAACGCCTACGCCCGCCGTTTCGCGCGCAGGAACGTGGAGACCACCCTGGCCGCCAGCGGCCAGGAGGCCATCGACCAAGTCCGCGAAAACACCTTCGACGTGGTCGTCCTCGACGTCATGATGCCGGAGATGAACGGGCTCGAAACCCTGCGGCGGCTCAAAGCCATAGAACCGGACCTGCCGATCATCATCCTCACCGGCCACGCCGATTCCCGCGTGCTCATCGAGGGCATGGACATGGGAGCCTTTGACTTCCTGCTCAAGCCGGTGGGCACGGACGAGCTTTATTTCAAGGTGCTGGACGCCATCCGCGCCCGCCATCGCGGCCAACCGTAGCCCCGGAGGTTCGCCATGAAGACCGCGCTTAAGACCCTGTTCCACTTCATCCACGGCAATCCTGAGGGAAAGCGTGAAGCGGTTGACAAGTTCCTCAACAAATCTGAAGACTTCCGACTTCTGCTCTCGGCCAACGGCAAGGCCCTGGAGCTCATGGCGGAGATGACGGACGCGGCCCGGTCGGGCCAGCCTTCCGGGATCACCCGGGTACGGGCCTACAGCGTCATGGTCGCCTCCAGCGTCCGCCAGATGATCGAACGCCTCTGCCGCATGGCCCCGGGCAAATACGACGGCTTGCGCGAGGCCTTCAACGAGATCGTCCGAAACATGGACCAAGCCTTTTCCGGACCGGCCAAGGGCCCTCTTGGGCCGCCGGTGTTGCGCATGCGCGACGTGCGCGCCATCGACCTGCCCGAGACCGGCTCCAAGGTGGCCATGCTTGGCGAGATCCGGGCCGAACTCGGCGCGATAGTGCCGCGCGGCTTCGCCATCACGGCCTCGGCTTTCCGACTGTTCATGCAGACCACCGGGCTGGATGACGAGATCAACAGACTGATCCAGATCCACGACGGAACCACCCTGGAGGAGTTGAGCGACCTGGCGGCCAGCATCCGCCAAGCCATCGACCTGGCTCCCATGCCCCGCGAACTGGAGGAGGCCGTGCGCGAACAGTGCGCCCGCCTGGGCGACATCCGTTTCGCCGTGCGCTCCAGCGCGCTGGGCGAGGACTCGGAACAGACCGGGTTCGCCGGGCAGTTCGTCTCCAAGCTCGGGGTCAAGCCTCCCCAGGTGACCGACGCCTACCGCGCGGTCATAGCGAGCATGTATTCGGCAACGGCCATCACCTACGTGCGCAACCGGGGGCTACGCGAGGACGAGATGGTCATGGCCGTCGGCTGCATGGAGATGGTAGACGCCGTGGCGGGCGGGGTAATCTACACCCGGCCGCCCGTGGGCGGGGGCTTGGACAAGGTCATCATCAATGCCGTGCCCGGCCTGCCCTGCGCCGTGGTGGACGGCAGTTCCCTGGCCGATTCCTGGACCGTGGACCGCGAGACCGGCAAGATCGTCACCCGGGACATCGCCGAAAAGGAAATCCGTTTTGTCCTGACCTCGGGCGGCCAGGTGCGCAAAGAAAAGCTTTACGGCGGCAGAGAGCTGGCCCCAGCCATCTCGGATCACGACGCCGAGCGGCTGGCCGCCCTGGCCCTGCGCATAGAAGCCCACTTCGGCCATCCCCAGGACATCGAGTGGGCCCGCGACCGCGAGGGACTGCTCGTCATTCTACAGTGCCGCCCCCTGACCATCTGCGAGGAGCCGGCCGAGCTCCCGGCCACGGACGAGGAAAGCCGAAGCCTGGCCATCCTCTCCGGCTGCATCCCGGCCAGCCCGGGCGCGGCCGCGGGCTACGTGGTCAAGGTGGAGACGGACGAGGACATGTTCCGCTTCCCGGACGGCGCGGTCCTGCTGGCCCGCAATGCCCGGCCGCAACTGTCCGCCCTGCTGCCCCGGGCCGCAGCCCTGGTGGCCGAGTTCGGCAGTTCCGTAGGCCATCTGGCCAACGTAGCCAGGGAGTACGGCATCCCCGCGCTCATCGGCGCGCCCGGCGCGGTGGAACGGCTCTCCGGCGTGGGAGTGATCACGGTCAACGGAAACAACGGGACCATCTATCTGGGACGGCGCAAGCGGATGATCGAGCGGGAGGCCCGCCCGACGGCCCGGATGCGCACCACGGACGTGGGTCTGGCCCTGGAACGGGTCCTCACATTCATCACCCCGCTCCACTTGACCGACCCCGAATCCCCGGACTTCCGGCCCGACGGATGCCGGTCCATGCACGACATCACCCGATTCTGCCATGAGAAGGCGGTCTCCGAGATGTTCACCCAGGACGAACGCCCCGTGGCGGGCGCGCGCAGACTGACCGGACAACAGGCCATGCAGTACTGGCTGGTGGATATCGGCGGCGGTACTTCGGGCACGGACCAGGCCGGGGGCGAATCCCGCCGGAACATCACCATCGGCGACGTCCGGTCGAGCCCCATGCGCGCCCTGTGGTACGGCATGATGGCCGTGCCCTGGGAAGGGCCGCCCGCGCCGACCATGGACGGATTCATGTCGGTCATGACCAGCGCGGCCCAGAATCCGGCTCTGGCGGCGGGCGTGCGCAACGACATGGGCGAACGCAACTACTTCATCGTGGGCGGCCATTACTGCAACCTGCAATCCAGGTTCGGCTTCCACTTCTGCACCATAGAGGGGTTCGCGGGCGACGACCCCAACGTCAATTACGCCCTGTTCCAATTCAAGGGAGGCGGGGCAAGCATGGACCGCCGCCAAATGCGCTCGCGCCTGGTGGCGGAAGTCCTGGAAAAGCGCGGGTTCATCGTTGAAATACGCGATGACGCCTTGTTCGCGCGCTTGGAAGGCGTCAGCCGCCAGGCCGTGGAACAAGCCATGGCAATGCTCGGCTACCTGCTCATGCACACCCGGCAGATCGACATGTCCATGGCCGCCCCGGCCATGGTCGTCCACTACCGCGACAAGTTCGAAGCGGACATCGAGGAACTGCTGGAAGGACTGCCCGGCGAACTGCGGGAAGCGGGGTGCACGGCATGAGTTCCAGCACCTACTCCAGGCTCAAGTGGTACCTGGTGTTGATCACCCTGGTTTTCTCCCTGATCCCGCTTTTTGCCCTGGGATACGTAATCCACTACGAATTCCGACAGACCTATGAGGAAAAGCTGACCGACAACCTGCGGCTCATGGTCTCCAACCGGCGGGACGCCATCTCCATGTTCCTCAACGAACGGGTGGTCCAGCTCCAAATGTTGGCCGACATCCACTCGTTCGCCGAGATGTCGAACCAGGCCTACCTGAACAAGGTCTTCGACGCCATCCACGGGACGTCCAGCTCCTTCTTCGACATCGGCGTCATTGGCCAAAACGGCAGCCACGAGGCCTACTGCGGTCCGTTCGATCTCATGGAGGTCAACTACCGTGACGAGCCGTGGTTCCACCAAGCCATGCTCAAGGGGCTGTACATCAGCGACGTGTTCATGGGTTTCCGCAACTTCCCGCACTTCATCATCGCGGTAAAGCGGCAGGAAGCGGGCCGGACCTGGATTCTGCGCGCGACCATCGACTCCGAGATCTTCACCTCGCTGGTGCGCAACGTGCGCACCGGCAAGCAGGGCGACGCCTACATCGTCAACGACCAGGACGTGCTCCAGACCCCGGCGCGTTTCGGCGGCAAGGCCCTGACCAAGGTCAACCTGCCCGTGCATCCGCAAGGCGAAGGCGTGGAAATCCAGTCCTGGCGACGGGATGACGTCCCGGTCATCGCCGGGATCACGCCTCTGCCCAACACCAACTGGCGGCTGGTCATCATGGAGAACCCCGAAGAGGAACTCTCCCCCCTGATGCGAACCAGTTCGCTCATCTACGCCCTGTTCGGGGCCTGCGCCCTGATGATCTTCGTCGGGGCCTATGTAACCGTATCTGCGGCCGTATCCCGGCTGCGGGCCTCGGACCGCCAGCGCGCGGCCATGGACGCGGCGGTCATGCAGTCGAGCAAGATGGCCTCCCTGGGCAAATTGGCCGCCGGCGTGGCCCACGAAGTAAACAATCCCCTGTCCATCATCCGGGAAAGCGCGGGCTGGATCAGGGACATCATCAATGACGGCGAGTTGGGCGACAGCCCGGCCGTGGACGAACTCCAGGAGGCGGTCTCGGACATCGACCGCCATGTGGAGCGGGCCCGGACCGTGACCCACCGCATGCTCGGCTTCGCCCGGCGCATGGAGCCCCTCCAGGAGGACGTGGACCTGAACATGCTCGTCAACCAGACCGCCTCTTTCCTGGAGAACGAGACCCGGCACCGGAACATCGAGGTCGTTACCGAGCTGGACCCGGATCTGCCGCTGATCACCACCGACGCCAACCAGGTACAACAGGTCATCCTGAACCTCCTGGAGAATGCCATCGACGCCATCGACCGCGACGGCCAGATATCGGTGGTCACCCGGACCGCCGACAACGGGGTGGTCCTGAACATCGCCGACAGCGGGCCGGGCATCCCCAAGGAGAACCTGTCCAAGGTCTTCGATCCCTTCTTCACCACCAAGCCCACCGGCGAGGGGACCGGATTGGGCCTGTCCATCGTCTACAGCACCATGAACAAGCTGGGCGGGAGCATAAGGGTCAACAGCGAACCCGGGCAGGGCACGACCTTCACCCTCCGCCTGCCCCTCGCCGGCCCGAAATTAACCGGCGGCAAGGAGGAAGCATGAACCAGATCCGCGTACTCGTGGTTGATGACGAACCCGATTTCCTGAAGCTCATCCAGCGGAGACTGACCAAGCGCAACGTGCACGTGGACACCGTGATCAACGGGGAGGACGCCCTGGCCTTCCTCCGCGACAACCCGGTGGATGTGGTCATACTCGACGTGCGCATGCCCGGCATGTCCGGCATCGACACCCTCAAGGAGATCCGCAAGCGGTTTCGCGACACCGAAGTCATCATGCTCACCGGGCACGGCTCCCTCCAATCCGGCATCGAGGGCATCAGTCTCGGGGCCTACGACTACATCCTCAAGCCGTTCTCCATCGACAACCTGCTCGGGCGCATCCGAGCGGCCAACGAACACGCCAAGCTGCGCATCCAGAGACGGGGACAACTATGAGCCTGACTTATGCGCGACGGGTGATCATGCTCGGCCGCTCGGCGTATCCCGTTTCCTGCCTGGCCGTGGGCGCGGCCGCATGGTTCCACGGGCGAACCGGGGACGCGATGGCCCTGGCCGCGGCCCTGGCCATCGCCTGCGGTATGTGGCTGCTGCTCTTCGCCTCGTCCCGCTGGCTGGACCAGGCCCAGGCCGAACGGGTCGAAATGGGCGACCAGCTCATCCAGTCCCAGCGCGTCCTGGCCCTGGGCGAACTGTCCACCGGCATCGCCCACGAGATCAACAACCCCCTGAACATCATCCTTCAGGAAGCCGAACTCATGCGCTACAACCTGGCCTCGGCCCCGTCCCCCGAGGCCCTGGACGAGGCCCGCTCCAGCCTGGACGTCATTTACGCCCAGGTCTCGCGCTGCTCGGACATTACCCACAAGCTCCTGGACTTGGCCCGCAAACGCAAGCCCGTGTCCCAGCCCGCCGACATCAACCAATTGGTGGAGGACATGCTCGAACTGGTGGAACGCGAGTCGGCCCCCCGGCAGATACGCATCCACCGGCACCTCAGCCCCGACCTGCCCTCCGTGCCCTCGGACCCGCCGCTGCTGCGCCAGGTGATCCTCAACCTGCTGATCAACGCGGTCCAGGCCGTGGACCGGAACGGCGACATCTTCATTACCACTCACCGCGAGGGCAACATGGCCTGCACCGAAATCCGGGACACCGGGCCGGGCATCTCCAAGGAGAATCTGAAGCGCATATTCAATCCGTTTTTCACCACCAAGGCGCCGGGCGAGGGCACCGGGCTCGGCCTTTCCGTCAGCCTGCGAATCATCAACGAACTGGGCGGGGATATCCTGGTGAACTCCGCCCCCGGCAAGGGAGCCACGTTCACCGTGCGCATTCCCATCAAACGCTAAGAGGTGTATAATGACTCACAAGGCGAGAATCCTCGTGGTCGATGACGAAGACCGGTTCCGGCAATCCCTGTGCCGCCTGTTGCGCGCGGAGGGCTATACCGTGGACGCGGCCGCGAACGGGCTGGACGCCCTGAACAAACTGGCCACGAACGAATTCGACGTGGTATTGCTGGACATGAAGATGCCCGGCATGTCGGGTTCGGAGACCTTCAATGAAATCCAGCTCCAGGGTTTCGACGTGGAGACCGTCTGCCTGACCGGCCACACCTCCATCAGCGACGCCATGAAGCTGCTGCACAACGGGGTCTTCGACTACCTGCTCAAGCCCGCCTCCATGCCGGAAATCGTCGGAACCGTACAGCGGGCCATGGAACGCAAACTGCTGCGCCATGGCCAGATCGGCATGTCGGAACTGATAGACGGCTCGGGGGCGCGCTAGACGCGCCGGGCCCGGTTGAAGAACCCGGGAGGACGTTCATGGACGACTTCGCATACGAAAACCTCGGCATCTGCTACTGGAACGGCACCCTCGGTCCGTTCAACGTGGGCGTGGTGGGCACCGGCTCCATGCTCCAGGTCCTGCTCGACATCATCTACAACGAGGCCTTCCGCGAATTCCTGCCCGAGATGTGCCTGGCGGCCATCAGCGACACCGGCCCGGGCGTGACTCTGCCCGAAGACTGTGAAACCTGCCCCGTCTACCCGACCTACCGGGAGATGCTCGACGCCCACCCGGAGATCAACCTGGTGGTGGAAATCACCGGCGACCGGAGTATCGCGGCCCGGCTGCGGCACGAACTGGGCGAGTCCATCTCGCTCATCGACCATCGGGAACTGATCTTTTTGTGCGGGCTGCACGACATGGCCGTGGTCAAGGGCCACTATATGAACAGCCTGGACCATCAACGCACCCTGATCCAGTCCATCATCGACGAAATCCGCGAGGACATATTCCTCCTGGACAAGAGCGGCACCATTCAGGACCTGAACCGCACGGTCTGGCAGCGCGCGGGCGTGCCGCGCAAGGAACTGCTCGGCAAACAGTGCTGGGAGGCCGCGCGGCTACGCGACGGCTCGCCGTTCTGCAGCCAACTGGACCCGGCCTGTCCCTTCCACAAGACGCTGTTGAGCGGCCGCAAGGAAGAGGCCATGGTCACCAGGGTCAACGGCAGCGGCCTGCTCCAGTACTATCGCCTCTACGCCTACCCCATCTTCGACATGCGCGGGCACATGTCCCACATCATGGTCATGCACCGCGACATCACCGAGCGCACCCAGCGCGAAAAATACCAGCAGCAACAGGACAAGCTCGCCATCATCGGCGAGATATCCACCTACCTGGCCCACGAAATCCGCAATCCGCTCTACGCCGTGGGCGGCTTCGCCAACGCCCTGTTGCGCTCGCCCAAGCTGGACGAGCAGGAACGCGAAAAGGTCCAGATCATCGTGGAGGAGACCCGGCGCCTGGACAAGCTGCTGACCAACATGCTCAATTTCGTACGCCCCACCCCGGGCCCCGGCGCGGCCGTGGATATGGTGGCCGTGTGCCACGACGTGGCCGAACTCATGGACGTGGGGTACGGCCGCCAGGGCTACAACATCCTGGTCCGGCCCGACGAGCACATGCCCGCCGTGCAGGGGGACGCCGATGCCCTCAAGCAGTGCCTGGTGAACATCCTCAAGAACTCCATCGAGGCCATGCCCGGCGGCGGCGAAATCTTCATCGACCTGACCATGGACGAAGGCGATGTGGTCGTGCGCATCATCGACACGGGCACGGGCATGAGCGAGACCGAACTGGACCGCGCCTTCAACCCCTTCTACTCGACCAAGGCCGACGGCAACGGCCTGGGGCTGGCCCTGATCAAAAAGATCATCGAGGAAACCGGGGGCAGCGTGAGCCTGGCCAGCCGTCCCCACAAGGGAACAACCGTGACCCTGCGCCTCCAACCGGCCGTGGACGTGGACCATCCGCCCCTGCCCGCGCCGGAAGACGATAGTTGAACCCCTCCCATCAACCACCCCAAGCAGCGACCCCCCGCACCTCACGGCGCGGGGGGTCCAAACATTCGACCGCCGGGCGTGAACGCAGAATGAACCCGCGGGCCGACGCGGCCGCCCGTCGTTCCCCATAACAGCTAAGACCCCGCGCACTATTGGTGCGCGGGGCCAGCCCTGCGGGGCTTGCGGATGCCCCTGACGGGAAGAGGAGTGCCCGGATTTACTCCGGAGACTTGGGAGAAGGTGTGGTGTGTTGGGGGGAGGGGAAAGCGGGGCCGATGTGCTCCGGACCGCCCTGAGCCAGTTCGCGCCGGACCTCGTCGAGGTCGATGATGCGCGGAGCCACCAGGGTAAACCCGGCGGCATCGCACCAGTCGTGGCTGGTGGCGAACTCGTTGGCGTACCGGATCTCGTCCAAAATGTAGTAACCCTCTTCGCCCATGATACGGTCCCATTGGTGGACCATGAACTCAAACTTGGAGGGGTCGTACTCGGAGACATCGCTCCACTTCCAAGAGAACTTGCAAATTTCGTTATCGAAGCCGAGCACGCAGAGGTACTTGGCGCGGCTGTCCAAGAACATGCGACGGCGTATCTGCAGGGGGTGAGCTATGATGCGGCCATAGTCGAACTCCACGGGCTTGCCGTCCACCGTGACCTGGATGTTGCACATGTCGTCGATGCGCATCCCCCACGTGGCGGTATTGCCCTTGCGCCACCATTCCAGGGCCTTCATGGAATAGACTTCGGATCCGTACTTCTGAATGGTGCGGGCCGTCTTCTCGGAAACCGGATGCAGTGCAAGGTCACAGGAATGACCATGTGCGCTAAAAACTATTTCCATTATCCTTACTCCTTGTTGGGTGGTCGCGTTTCTTGATTCCAAACTTTGCATAGGGCATGCCGCCAGGGGCTAAATCAAAATATTTTTTTCACTTGATTGATTTTATTAGATAAATATTTTTTCTCATTCAGCAAAAAACGACATATTGCCAGATCTCGATCGTGCTGGCGCGATATTGCAATATGTCTGCAGCGACCTTGCGCGTCTTGGAGGTATTTTTGCGAATCTAAACGAGGGAGGATGCGGGACGGGATGTGGACGCGGACAAAGGCGAAAGGAAGGCTGCCCGCAAAAGTCCGCTTGATCGGGAAATAGCGCGTTGACAGCCCGTTCCCGGGAACAGTCAAACGCTCAAAGAAATACGTGCGGGGGCCACCGTGGTCCGCATTGCGGATCAGGAGAAATTGCGCGGCGTCGAAGCCATGCCGCCGGACCCGTTGGACGGATTCCGCTACGCGGTATCCCGGACCGTGGCCCAAAATGATCCGCTCATCGAGACCATTGAGGACCGGCCCACGCCCGTTTACGTCTCGCGCTACGCCCGGGTAAACGCGCTTCTAAACGAAACGGCCCCGGGCAGTTCCGGTACAGAGAGAAACGCGAAGCGCAGGCCATGGCCCGGGCCGCAAGCCCGATACTGGCCAAGGCGAACAACCGTTCCTTCCTGCCGTATAAGGCCGTGGCCGCCGGAATCGGCTGGCAAGGCAAGAGCCTGCTCACGGTCGGCCCGGAATACGGTCCGCGCATCCGTCTGGTCACGGTCCTGACCGGCGAGGAGCTGACCCCGGACACGCCCGCCAGGAACCGTTGCGGAGGCAGCACCAACGGCACGGACGCCGACAGGCCGGAGCCATCCGGAACGTGCCCACCGACTCGCACCTCGCGGCAATGGACAAGGCCTTGCGTTCCGTAGCGCTGCGTGCATCACGTGCGCGAGATCAACGCAGAAATGGAGCACATCGGCTCGTCCATTTACGGCCTACGCCTCCGGGACTGCCCCTGGGGCGGGAAAAAACGAATTCCGGCGGCCTGATCGGCGACGCGGCGGGGAACCCCGCTATGAATCGCGGCCGCCCAACAGGGCGACGCAAAGTTGATCCGCACAGGAAGTGTTTTTCTTCCCGCAGGTGATGCCCTTCAGCTTATCCACCACTTCCTCCACCTTCATGCCCTCCACCAGGGCGGCCATGGCCTTGAGGTTGCCATCGCAACCGCCGGTGAACTGAAGGCGGGTCAAGCGGCCGTTCTCGACCTTGTAGCGGATCAACTTGGAACAGACGTTTTCGGGCTTGAAGACTTCGCGGTCGTCGGACTGGGCGGCGGCCATGCCGAAAGAGGAAAGCGGAGAGAATTCGGTAATATTGGATTTCATGACTGGATGTGAATGAGGTTGACGTTGGGGCAACGGATTTCCGCTGTCCGGGCCCGTCCCTGTGAAGGGGGGGCGGTGAAGCGCGCCCCGGAGCGGGGCGGTCCCGGCCGGGAAAGACATCCCGGCGCGCTCACGGTTTGACGGCAAGGGAGGCAACATACCCCCCGGAGGCATGTTGCGCAAGGAGAAATCCAAGCCCGGCCGCCCTCCCCACAGACGCAATCGACACATACTTGTCGGCCATGACATCAATCCGACAACACCCCGAAATTACTAGCACAGCCTACGTAAAGCCATCTGATATCAAGCGGTTGTTCAATATCACCAGCAAGCCCTCCTTCACCTTGTTCTCAAAAGGATGCAAACGGCGCCCCCTCTGAAAGCCGCACCGAGCAACGGCAATGGGCCACGGCGGGTTCAGCCCCTGCCACAGCTAAGCGGGCGGCCACTTTTTATTGTGGCCCCGGCGGCCAGAGGGGAAACTTTTGGGGTGCCTTCGCCAAAGGCGGGCGGACGCGAAGGGGCGTGCGTTCTTTTAAGGAACTATCCTCTTAACTCCCTAGGAGAAAAACCAGGCGTTGAAAGCCGCTTCGCGGCGAAAATCAAAATGATTTCGCCTCCGGCGGGCAAGGACTCGCGCCCTTGCATCCCGTTTTGCGCCTTCGGCGCGATCTTTTTTCCTTCACGCGGCTTTTCGCCTACGGAAAGGGGATGGAGGGCCGGAGGTTACTCCAACCCATACTTCTTGATTTTGCGGTAGAGGGTGGCGATGCCGATGCCCAGTTTTTGAGCCACGCGTTCCTTGGCGGCCTTGGTGCCGGTTTCATCGCCAAAGGCCTTGAGAGCCTGTTGGATGAGGGTGCGTTCCATGGTTTCAAGGTTGTAATCGGCATATTCGGACTCCCGCACGCCGGAGCGGACCTTGATGGGCAGGGTCTCGCGGGTGACCACGGCCGGGGAATCAACCACATTGGCTACGTATTCGATGGAATTTTGCAATTCACGGACGTTGCCGGGCCAATCGTATTCGCTGACCGCCGACCAGAAGGATTCCTTGATAGTCAGGATCTCCTTGTCCAGCCTGCCCATGCTCTGTTCGAGGAACACCTTGGAAAGCAAATGGATATCGCGCGGCCGTTCGCGCAGGGGCGGAATGTGGATGGGAATGACGTTGAGACGGTAGTAGAGGTCCTCGCGAAAGGTGCCGTTGTGGACCATCTCTTCGAGATTGCGGTTGGTGGCCGAGACCACGCGCACGTCAATGGCCGTGGGCTGAGTGGAACCGAGCCGGGAGACCTCCCGCTGCTCCAGGGCCCGCAGAAGCTTGGCCTGGAGGTGCAGGGGCATGTCGCCGATCTCGTCGAGAAACAGGGTACCGCCGTTGGCCTGCTCAAAACGGCCCATCTTGCCCTTGGGGTTGGCCCCGGTAAAGGCCCCGCCCACGTAGCCGAAAAGCTCACTTTCGAGCAGGGTTTCGGGGATGGCCCCGCAGTTGATGGCCACGAACGGGCCTTCGCGGCGACCGCCCTCCTCGTTCAGGGCCCGGGCCACGAGTTCCTTGCCGGTGCCGGATTCGCCAGTGACCAGGACGGAGGAATTGGAGTCCGCAAACCGGGCCACCTGCTCCTTGAGGGTGACGATGACCTCGGAGGTGCCGAGAATGGCGTCCAGGCCCAGGCGTTCGTGGGAAGAGGCCAGGCGCAGGGCGTCGTCATGCATGAGCTGGGCATCGCGAAACATGAACATGCAGGCGCTTTCGCCGTGCTCAAGGCGGTACTCGTTCCCGGCCACATTGTGAGAGCGGCCCAGGAGGTTGACGGTGTACTCGGTGTATTGCAGCAGACGGTTTTCACCGCGCATGAGCCGTACGGAAATGGCGTCCTGCCCTTCGAAGGGGAAGTCGAGAATCTGCTGTGCGGCCTTGTTGGACCGGACGATGCGTCCGTCCCCGGAGAGCAGGAGCACGCCTTCGTCCACCTTGTCCACCACGGTTTCGAGCAATTGGCCGAGAGCCTTGCTCCGGGCGTACGCCATGGACTCGACCACCTTGGAAGCGAGAATGTCGGCCATCTGGGCCAGGAAATCGAAAAACACCTCGAAATTGTCCTGAATGTGGTCCTTCTGCTCCGCAGTGAAACAGACGAAACCGATGACCCCGACCACGGTGCCCTGGTACAGGATAGGCGTGCTCATCTCGAAGGTCTCGTCGCAGGAATGCCAATTGGGGCAGTCGGCGCAGAACTCGGAGAAGCCGGGCTCGCGGATGACCAAGGGCCGTCCGGTCTTGAGCACCTGGCGGTACACGCCGCTGGCCGAGGACATCTGCTTGCCCACCAGGGAGGCGAACCGCCCCGTGCCGGCCACGCGGTAGAGATCGCCGTCCACGATCTCCACATCCACCCGGAGCACCCGCGAGATGACCGCCGCGTATTGGGACGCGGCTCCACTGATGTCCCACAGATTCCGGGGCACGCTCTCCACGTTCACTTCCATTGTCAGAACCGCTCCAATGGGGCCTTCCCCGTATCAAAACGATACCGCCTTTGCGGCGCACCCATTGGCGAAGAGGCGCAACAACCCGGCATCGTGTCGTTTTAGTCCGGCGGCAACAAGAACCGGCCGCTAGTATCAAAATGAAAACACCTATGACATAATCGTAATCTCAAAACCGTTCAAGTGCTTTCAAGCGGCACACTCCGCGAGAACCAGCTCAAAATTATATAAGTAACCTATTAATATTTTAACTACTTTTTAAAAAATACCAAAACGGCAAAAAAAATCACACCAGCCAAAATCATGGCACGCTATCTGCTTCATAGAGACATCCTCGAATGGGGACATCACTTCAACCCATCACATTATGCAAACACACAAAACACCCCCCTTCCTCAATCTGGGCATCGCCGTGGAACGGTTCGCCTTCCAGCTGAACCACGTCCTGGAACGGATCTGCGCCCTCCTGGTGGCCGCCATGATCTGCGTGGTCTGGTTCGGCATCGTCGAACGCTACGCTCTGGCCCTGGGAGCCACCTGGAGCGAGGAGCTGGCCCGCTACATCATGATCTGGGCCGCGCTCCTGGCCGTGCCCTGCTGCGCCTACCGGCGCGAGCACATCGGCCTGGACCTGGTCTTTTCCCGGCTCCCGCTGGACTGGCAACCGCCCGCACGCATGTTCCTCGACCTGCTCGGCCTGTGCTTCTTCCTGTTCCTGGCCTACTACGGCATAACCATGGCCAAGTCCGGCGCACACCAGTACGCCACCATCTTCGGCATGACCATGTTCCTGCCCTTCACCGCCGTACCGATCACCGCCGGACTGACGGTCTTCCAGATCGCGGCGGTCATGATCCGCGACGCCGCCGGGGTCACTCCCCTGTTCGTCGGGAAGGGGGCCGCCTGATGCTTACCGTCGCCATCGTCTTTTTCGGCCTGCTGCTCATCGGCGTGCCCATCGGCTTCGTACTGGGCATCGCCGGCGTCATCGGCCTGGTCCAGGTGGGCGGGGACAACTTCCTGGTCATGGCCCCCAAACGGTTCTTCGAGGGGCTCAACCTGTTCACTTTCATGGCCATGCCCTTCTTTATCCTGGCGGGCGAGATAATGAACCGCGTCGGCATGACCCAGCGTATCGCCAATCTGGCCGACGCCCTGGTCGGCTACCTGCGCGGCGGCCTGGCCCACTCGAACATGCTCGCCTCGGTGCTGTTCGCAGGCATGACCGGCGCGGCCGTGTCGGACACCGCCGCCTTCGGCAACACCCTGGTCCCGGCCATGGTCAAGCAGGGCTATACCCGGCCCTTCGCCTGCGCGGTCACCGCCGCCGGGTCGATCATCGGCCCGACCATCCCGCCGTCCAACCTGATGGTCATCTACGGCTCGCTGGCGGGCGTATCCATCGCCGGACTGTTCGCGGCGGGCATCCTGCCCGGCCTGCTCATCTGCCTGGTGTGCATGGCACTCATCGTGGCGATGGGGCGCAAGCTCGGCCTGCCCAAGAAGGAGGGCTGCCCGTCCCTGCGGGAAATTCTCTGTGCCTTCAAGGGCTCCCTGCTGGCCCTGATCATGCCCGCCATCATCCTCGGCGGCATCCTCGGCGGCATCGTCACCCCCACCGAAGCGGCGGCCATCGCGGTCTTCTATGCCCTATTCGTCGGACTGGTTATCCACCGCACCCTGACCTTCAACGACATCGTGGAGATGCTCGTCCGCACGGCCCGGATCACCGGCGTGGTATTCCTGATCATCGCCTCGGCCTCCATCCTGAGCTGGTGGATGACCTTCATGCAGATCCCGCAGCAGATCGCGGACGCCTTCCTGTCCCTGTCCACCACTCCGTGGATGATCAAGGCCATGATCCTGCTCATGCTCCTGGTCATCGGCATGTTCATGGACATCAACGCGGCGCTGATAATCCTGACGCCCATGCTCGGCACCCTGACCCAGGCCATCGGCATGAACCCGGTGCACGCGGGCGTGATGATCGTCCTGACCCTGAACATATCGCTCATGACCCCGCCCGTGGGGGCCTGCATATTCGTGCTCTCCTCGGTCACGGGGGAGCGCATCGAGCGCATCAGCGCCGCCCTGTGGCCGTTCATACTCGTGGAGGTGGCCGTACTCATCCTGACCACCTTCTGGACGGACCTGGCCATGTTTTTCCCCAAACTTCTGCTCGACATGTAGCGGAACAAACCATGAGAGAGGATTGTATGAGAATTGGTAAGAAATTGACTGTGCTGCTCGCCGTGGCGGCCTTGCTGCTCTGTTCGGCCCAGGGGGTCCTGGCCGCCAAGGTCATCAAGATGCACCACCTGAACAAGAACGGCGCCTTCGACAACCCGTCCGGCGCGGCCGCCGTGGTCTTCAAGAACCTGGTGGAGTCCGGCACCAACGGCGAGGTCCAGGTCCAGATCTTCCCCAGCGGCCAGCTCGGCAAGGACGCCGAAGTGGTCCAGCAGGTCAAGGACGGCATCATCCAGCTCGGCGTGCACTCCGTGGGCGCCGTGGGCAGCGTCTACCCCATGATCTCCGTGCTCGACGTGCCTTTCGCCTTCCCCAACCACGCCGTGGCCTACGAGGTCTTCGACGGTCCCTTCGGCAAGAGGCTGGGTGACGACATCACCGCCAAGACCGGCATGAAGTGCCTCGGCTTTTCCGACTCCGGCGGATTCTTCCAGTTCACCAACTCCAGGCGGCCGATCAAGACCCTGGAGGATATGAAGGGCTTGAAAATCCGTACCATGGGCCTGGACACCCACAAAATGCTCGTCTCCAGCCTGGGCGGCCAGCCCGTGTCCATCGCCTGGTCCGAGGTTTACACCTCCCTTCAGACCGGCGTGGCCGACGGCCAGATGAACCCGGTGCCTATCGTCGAGTTCGCCAAGTTGTACGAGGTCCAGAAATACCTGACCATTTCCAACCACCTGTTCGCGCCCCACGTCTGGCTGATGAACAAGGCCTTCTACGACTCCTTGACTCCGGCCGAGCGCACCGTGGTGGAGAGCGCCGCCAAGACAGCCATCGTGGTCTCCCGGGGCATCGCCAACGCCATCGAGGCATCCGACAGGGGCCTGCCCTTCCTGTCCGCCAAGATGGAGATCTACACCCTGCCCGAGGCCGAGAAGGAGCGTTTCCGCGCCGCTTCCCAGCCGATCGTCAAGAAATACCTCGAAGAGCATTTCGGCGACGAGGGCAAGGCCATGCTGAACGCCTTCCTGAAAGCCATCGAAGAGGCCTCCAAGTAACCCAGTACAAGGCTTGAACGCCGGGCGGCGGACCTTCCGTCGCCCGGCCGCTCAACACCACACACGAAAACAATGAATACGACACCCCGGCCCGACCACGTCACAGGGATGCGCTGCACCCTCTGCGGAAAGACCTATCTCCCCGGCGAGGTGGACTACGTCTGCCCCGACCACGGCAACGAAGGCATCCTGGACATCGAATACGACTACGACGCCATCGGGCGACGGATTTCCCCACACAGCCTGGCTCGGGACAAGACATGCAGCCAGTGGCGCTACCGCCCGCTCCTGCCGGTCCTGCCGGAGACCCCCGCGCCGTCCGCCGTCGTGGGCTGGACGCCGCTCTACGAGAACCCGCGCCTGGCCGCCGCCGTCGGTCTCGACACCCTGTTCATCAAGGACGACTCCCGCCAGCCCACCGGCTCCCTCAAAGACCGGGCCAGCGCCCTGGCCGTAATGAAGGCCCGGGAGGCCGGGGCGGACATGATCACCACGGCCTCCACCGGCAACGCGGCCGCCGCCCTGGCGGGCATGTGCGCGGCCGACGGCATGCGCTGCACCATATTTGTGCCCCGCTCGGCCCCACGGGCCAAGGTGGCCCAGCTTCTGGCTTACGGAGCGCGGGTCTTCCTGGTGGACGGCAGTTACGACGATGCCTTCGAGCTGTGCCTCGCGGCCGCCGCCGAATACGGCTGGTACAACCGCAACACCGGCTTCAATCCCTACATGGCCGAAGGCAAAAAGACTGCGGCCTACGAAATCTGCGAGCAGCTGGACTGGCAATGCCCGGACGCGGTCTTCGTGGGCGTGGGCGACGGCTGCATCATTTCCGGTTTGCACAAAGGATTTCTGGACATGTACCGGCTGGGCTGGATCGACCGTCTGCCCCGGCTCATGGGTGTGCAGGCCGAGGGCAGCGACTTCCTGTACCGTTGCTGGGAGGCCGGGGCCGATCCCGTGAGCTTTCCGGCCATCCGGGCCCATACCGTGGCCGACAGCATTTCCGCGGGCCTGCCCCGCGACCGCAAGAAGGCGCTGAAGGGCGTCGCCGACACGGACGGGGCATTCCTGCGCGTGGCCGACCAAGCCATCCTCTCGGCCATCCCCGAGCTGGCCCGGGCCACCGGGGTATTCGCCGAACCCGCCGGGGCCTCGCCCCTGGCCGGACTACACGCGGCCATGGCCCAGGGACTGGTCCGCCGCGATACGACCTGCGTGCTGCTGGTCACCGGCTCGGGCCTCAAGGATGTGGACGCGACCATCAAGGCCTGCGGTGCCGAGCCCCCGATCATCTCCCCGACCATGGGGGCCCTCCGGGATGTCCTCGGCAAGATCGAACGAAACCAAAATCATAAAAGATAAAGGACGGACAACCATGCTTGACCTGACCATCAACCCGCAGGGCCTGGATAGCGCCGTGGCCTGCGCGCGAGAGAAGGATATCATCATCCCCACCCTGGAGCAGATGTGCCACCCGGAGAAGATCCCGGCGCCCATCAAGGAGAAACTCGGTTCCGTGGGACTGTGGGACCTCAACCCCTTGAACCTGTTCCGCATCACCTGGAAAAACGAGCCCGCCGCGAGCGGCGGCAAGTACGCGGGTGTGAACCACATTGAATTGCCCCCGTCCCTGACCGGGGTTCCCGCGCGCATCGTCCTGCTGGTGGGCAAGTGGTTCCCCACCGGGGCGCACAAAGTCGGCGCGGCCTTCGGCTGCCTGGCCCCGCGTCTGGTCACCGGCCAGTTCGACCCACGCAGGCAAAAGGCCGTCTGGCCTTCCACCGGCAACTACTGCCGGGGCGGGGCCTATGACTCCAACCTGCTCGGCTGCGAGTCCATCGCCATCCTGCCCGAGGGCATGAGCCGGGAGCGTTTCGACTGGCTGTCCAAGGTGGCGGGCGAGACCATCAAGACCCCGGGCTCCGAGTCCAACGTCAAGGAGATCTTCGACAAGTGCTGGGAGCTGCGCAATTCCGGCGACGACATCATGATCTTCAACCAGTTCGACGACATGGGCAACTACCTGTGGCACTACACCGTGACCGGCCGGGCCATGGCCGAGCTGGTCGAATCCCTGACCGACGACGCGGACAAGCGCTTCAGGGGCGTAGTCCTGTCCACGGGCTCCGGCGGCACGCTGGCCGGCGGCGACTATCTCAAGCAGCGGTTCGCCCGCGTCAAGGTGGCCGCTTGCGAGGCGTTGCAGTGCCCGACCCTGCTGAACAACGGATTCGGCGCGCACCGCATCGAGGGCATCGGCGACAAGCATGTGCCCTGGGTGCACAATGTGCGCAACACGGACATGGTCATCGCCGTGGACGACGAGGTGCCCATGAACCTCATCCGCCTGTTCAACGAGCCTGCGGGCATCGAGGCCCTCAAGGATAACGGAGTCCCCGCCGCGATCGCCGAGAACCTGCATCTGCTCGGCATCTCCTCGGTGGCCAACATGATCTCGGCCGTCAAGTTCGCCAAGTACTACGAGCTGGGCGCGAACGACGTGGTCCTGACCGTGGCCACGGACTCCATGGAAATGTACCAGAGCCGCCTGGCCGAACTGACCGCTGAACGGGGCGAATACAACGCCGGGGATGCCGCCTACTCCCGGGGCGTGTTGGCCTCCACAACCACCGACAACATGGAAGAGCTCGGCTACTACGACCGCAAGCGCATCCACAACCTCAAGTATTACACCTGGATCGAGCAGCAGGGCATGGACTTTGCGGACATCCAGGCCCAATGGTACGACGAACATTACTGGGAAAGCGTCCAGAAACTCGCCCCCGAGGTGGACCGGCTGATCAACGAATTCAACGCCAAGACCGGCCTGCTTGAAGGCTAGGAGGGCGACCATGCCGAACAAGGAAAAGTACTGCAACCTGAGCGTGGCCTTGTGCCAGGAGCTTATCTCCCTGCCCAGCCTCTCCGGCCAGGAGGCCGACGTGGCCAAGGCCTTGACCGCCGCCATGGAGGCCAACGGCTTCCACAAGGTCACCGTGGACCGCTACGGCAACGTCCTGGGCCGCATCAAGGGCGACAAACCCGGCCCGTGCGTCCTGTTCGACGGGCACATGGACGTGGTCCCCGTGCCCGATCCGGCCGCCTGGACCCATGCGCCCTTCGGCGGCGACATCAAGGACGGCAAGGTCTGGGGCCGAGGCTCCTCGGACATGAAGGGCGCCCTGGCCTCCATGGTCGGGGCCGCCGCATGGTTCGCCAAGGAGACCAAGGGCAGATTCGCGGGCGAAGTCTGCGTGGCGGGGGTGGTCCACGAGGAACTCTTCGAGGGCATCGCCGCGCGGGAGATATCCCAGGCGGTCAAGCCGGACTTCGTCATCATCGGCGAGGCCTCCGAACTGAACCTCAAGATCGGGCAGAGAGGCCGCGCCGAGATCGTGGTCGAGACCATGGGCGTGCCCGCGCACTCGGCCAACCCGGACAAGGGTGTCAACGCCGTGCACCTGATGACCGACCTGATCCGCGAGATCGACCGCATCGAGGCCCCGGAGCAGCCGGTCCTGGGCAAGGGCATCTGCGTGCTCACGGACATCAAGTCCACGCCTTACCCGGGCTCGTCCGTGGTCCCCAGCGGCTGCCGCGCGACCTATGACCGCCGTCTGCTGGTGGGCGAGACCCCGGAATCCGTCCTGGCCCCCATCAACGAAGCCATCCGGCGGCTGGCCGAGGGCAATCCGGACTTCAAGGCCAAGGCCTGCTTCGCCAAGGGCCGCGAAACCTGCTACACCGACGTGCACATCCAGGGCGAGCGTTTCTTCCCGGGCTGGCTGTTCGACCCCGAAGCCCCGTTTGTGACCGCCGTCCTGGCCGGGCTCAGGGACGCCGGGCTCGATCCCGGGCTGTCCCATTACTCCTTCTGCACCAACGGCTCCCACTACGCGGGCGAAGCGGGCATCCGCACCCTGGGCTACGGCCCGTCGCGCGAAAACCTGGCCCACACCATCGACGAGCACGTCGAAGTGGACCAACTGCACAAGGTCACCGTGGGCTACAAGGCCATCATCGAGGCCCTGCTCGCTTGCGAATAGCCGCCGGGAGGAACCATCTCATGAGCATCCGCATGGAAAACGCCCGCATCATCGACGGCACCGGCTCGCCCGCCGCGCCGGGCGGCGTACGCGTCGAGGACGGAATCATCACCTACGTGGGCCCAAACCCGCCCGAGGCGGAACAAACCATTGATGCCGGGGGGCGCGTGGTCTGCCCCGGCTTTATCGACACCCACTCCCACTCCGATCTGGTGGTCATGGAGGACCCGTTCATCTGGCCCAAGATACGCCAGGGCGTGACCACGGAAATCCTGGGCCAGGACGGCATATCCATGGCCCCCCTGCCCCTGTGCCACGTCCCTGCCTGGCGCAAGAACCTGGGCGGCCTGGAAGGCGAGTCCGACACCCTGGACTGGGCCTGGAAGACCACCGAAGGCTACCTCGGGCGACTCGAACAATCCGGCGTGGGCGCCAATGTCTGCTATCTGGCCCCCCACGGAAATGTGCGCATGGAGGCCATGGGCCTGGACGACCGCCGGGCCGGTCCCGGCGATCTGACCCGGCTCAAGGCCGTGCTCCGGCGCGAATTGGAGGCCGGGGCCTTCGGCTTGTCCACCGGGCTCATCTACCCGCCCTGCACCTATGCCGACCGGGCCGAGATGGAGGCGCTTTGCTCCGTGGCCGCCGGATTCGGCCGCCCGCTGGTCATCCACCAGCGCAGCGAGGCGGACACCATCCTCGAATCCATGGCCGAAGTGCTCGACATCGCCCGGCACACCGGGGTGCATGCGCACTTCTCCCATTTCAAGATCTGCGGCAAGAACAACGCCGACAAGTTCGACCGGGTGCTCGGCCTGCTCGACCAGGCCGCCGACGAGGGGCTCACGGTCACCATAGACCAATACCCCTACGTGGCGGGCTCGACCATGCTCGGGGCCATCCTGCCCCCCTGGGCCCACGCGGGCGGCACGGACAAGCTCCTGGAACGCCTCGCCGACGAAGAGGCCCGCGCCCGCATGCTCCGCGACATCCGCCAGGGTATCGACGGCTGGGACAACTTCGTGGACTTTGCGGGCGTGGACGGCATCTTCGTCACCAGCGTGCGCACCGCAGCCAACGCCGACGCCGTCGGTAAAACCCTGGTCCAGCTCGGCGGGATGCGCGGCAAGCCGCCGCTGGAAGCCGCCCTCGACCTCCTGCTCCAGGAGGAAAACGCCGTGGGCATGGTCGATTTCTACGGCCTGGAGGAGCACGTCAAGGCGTTCATGGCCCGCCCGGAAATGAATGTCTGCACCGACGGCCTACTCGGCGGCACGCCCCACCCGCGCACCTACGGGGCCTTCCCCCGCGTGCTCGGCAAATACGTACGCGAGGAACGGGTCATGCCGCTCGAAACGGCGGTCCGCAAGATGACCGGCAAGCCTGCGGAAACATTCCACATCAACAAACGCGGTCTGCTCAGGCCCGGCTACCACGCCGACATCGTGCTCTTCGACCCCGCCACCGTGCGCGACAAGGGCACCTACACCGAACCACGCCAACACCCCGTCGGCATAGACCTGGTCATGATCAACGGAGCCGTCGTCCATGGCCCCGGCGCCCCGGACACCCCCGCCCCGTCCGGCCGCGTGCTGCGATTGGGCCGGTAGAAAGGCCTCCGGCGGCCGGGGGAAGGGGAGGAAAAACCCTTTGGAAAGGGGTCGTTCCTCCCCTTCCCCCGGGCCCCATCCTCTCCTTTTCCCAAACGGTATACGCGCTTCGCGAGTGCGGGAGAGCGCCCTTTGCCGTGCGTCTTTGTCGGACGAAGTAGGGTCTGAAGACTGATCCGTAGAGATAGCGCCCATACAGGTGCTTGGCCCCCGCGAAGCGACGCTGACAAGTTTTGGAGAATCCTGGCGAGGTCTGGGGCAGCGCTCTGGCCGCTCGCTGCCGTCCGCATCCGTAAGGCTCAAAGACTCACCGATGGTCGGAGGCTCGGAGACGCCCGCCCGGCGGGGGCTCCTACGCCACGCAGTCGACGGAGGGACCGGCTTCGGTGCGGGAAAGGAGGCAGAAGCGGGAACGGTCTTCGTCGTTGCCGATGAAGGCCACGAGGTCGCCGGGTTCAAGACGATAGGCGGCGTCGGGATTGGTCTTGAGCCGCCCGTCGCGGACCACGCCGACCACGGATGCGCCCGTGGTCTTGCGGATATTGCTTTCGCCGATGGATTTCCCGGCCAGGGGACTGCTCGGGGCCACCTTGATCCATTGCAGGTCGAACTGTTGTTCCGCCCCCCGAAACTGGACGAGTTCGCGGTATTCATCGGAGGAGTTGGCCAGCACGGAGTAAAACTCCTGGCGGATGCGGTCCGTGTGCCGTTGAATGTCCACAGGCGACTTGTGCAGCCGAAGCAGGGACTGGCGGGACATCTCCAGGCTGGCCTCAAGTTCCGGAAGCACGGCCTCGTTCGCGCCCAGTTCCTTCATGTCGTGGAGGTGCTCCCGGGTGGTGGATCGGGCGATGATGTCCAGGTCCGGATAATCCTGCCGGACGTGCTGGAGAATTGTCCGGATGGTCACCAGGTCGGGCACGGTGACGATGAGCTGGGCGGCATCGCGCAGTCCGGCGGCTTCAAGCACGATCTCCTGGCTGGCGTCGCCGTAGACCGCCGGAATGCCCGCCTTCTTGGCCTGCTCGAAGCGGCGATGATCCAACTCCACGACCACGTGGGTCTGGTCGAAGCGTTTGAGGACCTGGGCTATCTGGAGCCCCACCCGGCCCGCGCCGAGGATGATCACGTGGCCGCTCAGGCCGTTCCTGGGCATGTTCGAGGATTCGAGGGGCTCATGGGAAAACCAGCGCTTGCGCAGGGCGTAGAGCCGGGCGGTCTGGCCGGAGACGATCGGGGTCAGGACCATGGAGAGGATGGTCACGGTCATGATCATGGAATACAGTTCGCGGGGGATGGACCCGGTGGACAGGCCCAGCCGGGCCAGAACGAAAGAGAACTCGCCGACTTGGAACAGGCCGAGCCCCACGGCCAGGGGCACGACATTGCGGTAGCGGAATATCTTGGCGACCACGGCGAAGATGAGCCCCTTGCCGACGCAGATCACGGCCAGCAACCAGAATATCTGCTTGAAGTGCTCCACAAGGTACATGGGATTGAAAAGCATGCCCACCGAAGAAAAGAAGAGCAGCCCGAAAATATCGCGCAGGGGGATGATGTCCGACAGGGCTTGGTGGCCGAAGTCCGATTCGGACAGGACCATGCCCGCCACGAAAGCGCCGAAGGCGAAAGACAGACCGGCCAGGTAGGTCAGATATCCCACGCCCAGGCCGATGGCCGCGATGGCCAGCAGAAAGAGTTCGCGCGAGCCGAGCCGGGCGATGCGGGCCATGAGCCAGGGCAGCAGCCGGGTGCCCAGCAGGATCATGGCGGCCAGAAATACGGCGGCCTTGACCAGGGCGAAGCCGAGCTTGGGCAGGCCGACCACCGGATCGTTCAGCTCGGGCAGGACGATCATCATGGGCACCACGGCCAGATCCTGGACGATGAGCATGCCGATCATGACCTTGGAGGACAACGTCCCGAGCCAGCCCTGGTTCATCAGCGTCTTGAGGAGGACCATGGTGCTCGAAAAGGAGGCCAGCGCCCCCAGCCACAGGGAGGACTTCCAGTCGAAGCCCATGACCTGGCCCACGGCGTACCCCATGGCCATGGTCAGGAGCATCTGGATCGGGGTGCCGATGAGGGCCACGTACTTGACCGGCTTGAGGTCCTTGAAGGAGAACTCCAACCCCAGGGCGAACAGGAGGAGCGCGATGCCGATCTCGGCCAGCAGCTCGATCTCATGGGTTCCGGATATGGTCAGCCCGCCGGTGTACGGGCCGAGAAGCACCCCGGCCAGGATGTAGCCGAGGATGATCGGTTGCTTCATGCGCTGGGCCGCCAGCCCGCAGAAGAAGGCGACGACGATGATGAGGATGATGTCCGTGGCCAGGCCCATGTCAGGTTCACCTTGCGTGTTTGTCGGATTGTGTACGGCCGTTGAACCGGCCCCGCCCCTGGAACGGGAACTCCCCTTCCCACGGCGCGAGGGTTTACCATAATGGGTATCATGACGGGAATCCAGACGAAAAGAAGGCTTGCTCGCCAAGCGTGCAACCCTTCTTTTTTATTGATCTTCGCCCCGAAAACAGCCGGGATACGCAACTCCGGCTCCTGGCGGGCGGGTTGCGGTCCGGGACTGTTTGCTTTGCGCCGGGACTCCGGGGGCGGGGCCTTCTCCGGATAGGGTCCGCCTTCTTGAACGCGCCTACAATTCGATCTTGTGGTCCACGATTTTCTGGAGGATTTTTTTGCAGGTCTTAAAATCCTTTTCCTTTATCGCCCGGTAGATGCCATAATGCCGCCGATCATCGATCGTATCGTCGTCGCGTTGCTTCCAGTTCTCAATGCGCTTGCGCAGGATGATGATCAGGTAGCGATAGATAATGTCCTTGGCCACCGTGTAGGCGTTGAAATACAGCTCGTTATGGGAAAATTCGCAAATAGTGCTGTGGAACTTCAGGTCCGTCCTGGCGAGTTCCGCCAGATTTTCCTCGCTGTAGTTTCCCTTCAGCACGGCGCATTGCCGGGAGTATTCACGGCAGATGCGTTCGAGTTCGCCGACCTCCGCCTCGGTCGCTTTCTGGATGGCCAACCGGCAACATTCGGTCTCTATGAGCTTTCGGAAATCGGCAACGTCGTCAAGCAGTTCCGGGCGGCTGAAAAAAATCGAAACCTCGCCGAGGTACTGGCTCATGTCGAATTTCTTCACGTAGGTACCGTCGCCGATCTTGGTTTCCAGCACGCCGAGAGTGTTGAGCTTCTGCAGCGCCAGACGAACCGACAGCCGGTTCACGCCAAAGGTCTTGGCCAGGGCCTGTTCGGAAGGCAACCTGTCGCCGACGGCCCAATCCCCGCGGATGATCGCATTTTTTATCTGTTCGTAAACCAGCTGGTATATGGTGGGCTTTTGTATTTTATCCGCTATAAAATCCATACGATACCTCCGCGGCGCCTCGGCCGTTTGCCAGGCGTCTGCCGCCCTTCACAAGAAAAAATCTCACCTAACACTTGGAATGTCAAGTAGTTGCAATGAGATACGGGCGATTTCGGCCTTTCCTCCGCGCAAAAGAATGTGATGTTTCCGCCTTGTACCCAAACGGACGGCCGCCTGCAACGAATCATCCTCCCCCTTTTCCCGGCTCACAATCCTCCGACGGACGGACCGGCGGGAGGCATCGCACCGAAAATGTTTTTCGGAAAGAGGGGTTGACACCTCCTTTTTTTTGGACGACAAATTGGGCGAACAGGTGAACTTGTGGTCTAATAAACAGATGCAGTTTGGAGGTCTGAATCATGTTGGTCTTCGCGTTTGTCTTAACAATTGTCTTACTGATCTTCCTGATCGTGAAAGTTCGGGTGCACGCTTTTATCGTGTTGCTCTTTTCCGGTCTGCTGTTCGGCCTGCTGGCCGGGAACGCCCCGGTCGAGGTCGCCAAAAACGTGGCTGCCGGGTTCGGAGGGACCCTGCAACACATCGGAATCGTGATCGTGCTCGGCGTTCTGGTCGGCGAAATCCTTGAACGGACGGGCGGCGCACAGAAAATCGCCCGCTCCATCCTCAAGGTGGTCGGCATCAAACGGGCAACCTATGCGACGTCGATTACGGGTGCGATGGTCGCCATTCCGGTCTTTTGCGATTCGGGATTCGTCATCCTGAATCCCATCATCAAGGCCATCTCCCGCGTGGGAAAGATACCGTACATGACGCTGGTCGTCGCGCTGATGGCCGCTTTGCTGACCACGCACTCGTTCATACCGCCCACTCCGGGGCCCGTCGCGGCGGCCGCGCTGTTCAACGCAGATCTCGGCCGGGTCATGCTGTACGGGCTCATAATCTCCATCCCCGTGGTCATCGCCTGCTCCATCTGGGCCAATTCCCGGTTCATCAAGGGAGCGTACCCCGAACTGGCGGAGGAAGAGGAAATTGAGGATGCAGCCAGAAAAATCGACGAGTCCCTGGAGTCCGGGCCGAGCACTTTCATGTCGTACCTGCCCATCCTCATTCCCATCGTGCTGATCGTCACCTCGTCCTTCGTCCATAGCGACTCGGCGTTCGGCAAGGTCATCGGCTTCGTGGGAACGCCCTGGGTGGCCCTCTTCATCGGCACCCTGGCCGCCTTCATGCTGCCCAAGAAATGCGACCGGACCGTGACGGAAGACTGGGTCGTCGCCTCCATGAAGAGCGCCTCCGAAATCCTGCTGATCACGGGAGCGGCGGGCGGTTTCGCAAAGGTGCTCCAGAGCACGGACATCGGCATGCTGCTCTGCAACTTCATCCTGGACACGGGCCTGCCGGGATTCGTCATCCCGTACCTGATGGCCACGCTGATGGATGTCGCCATGGGCTCCGCCACCGTGGCCCTGATGACCGTCGGCGCCATCCTCGGCCCCATTGTCGGCACGTTGGGCATCACCCCGGAAGTGGCCGTACTGGCTACCGCCGCGGGCAGCCTGACCTTCTGCCACACAAATTCGTCCTATTTCTGGTGCGTCTCGAAAATGGCCGGGATTACGGAACTCCGCACGTCCTACCGCATCGTGACCGCCACATCCGTCATCATGGGCATCGTTGCCATGATCTCGTTGTACATTCTGAAAATGTTTATCTAGAAGGAGTTACCCATGAAAATCGTAAGCGTTGATATCATCAAGGTATTCCCCAACGCCAATGTCGGGAACGTCTCTGTGGGCGGCGTCGGCTGGAGCCCCGTGGTCGTCCGCGTGAACACGGACGAGGGCATCAGCGGATTTGGCGAAGTCGGGCTGGCATATGGCAGCGCCCAAAGCGGCGGCTTCGGCCAGGCCGTGGACTTCGCCCGGCACATCATCGGCATGGACCCCATGCGGATCGAGGCCATATGGGACCTGCTGCACCGCATGACCTTCTGGGGCATGGGTGGCGGCAGCGTCATCTTCGCCGCCATGAGCGGCATTGACATCGCCCTGTGGGACATCAAGGGCAAGGCCCTCAACGCCCCCGTCTACCAGCTCCTGGGCGGCAAGACCAACGACAAGCTCAGGGCCTACGCCAGCCAGTTGCAGTTCGACTGGGGCAAGGAAAGCCATTCCCTGTCCAAGCCCGAGGAGTACGCCGAGGCGACCCGCAAGGCCATGGCCGACGGGTTCGACGCCGTCAAGGTGGACCCCGTGGGCTTCGACGAGCACGGCAACTGGATGGCGGACAGCGGCTACGGGCTGCTCAGGCACAAACAGGTCCAGCGGGCCGTGGACCGCGTGGCGGCCATGCGCGAGGCGGGCGGCCCCGACATGGACATCATCATCGAACTGCATGCCCTGACCGACACCAACACGTCCATCCAGTTGGCCAAGGAATTGGAGCCCCTGAACTGCTTCTACTATGAAGAGCCCACCCAGCCCCTGAACAGCGGGCTGTTCAAGACCATCGCCTCCAAGGTCAACATCCCCCTGGCGGCCGGCGAACGCATGTACTCCCGCTGGGGATACCGCCCGTTCTTCGAGGACCGCTCCATCTCCATCATCCAGCCGGACCTGTGCAACACCGGCGGTCTCACCGAAGGCAAGAAGATCTGCGACATGGCCCACGTCTACGACATCGGGGTCCAGGTCCACGTCTGCGGCGGACCGATCTCGGCGGCCGCCGCGCTCCAGTTGGAGGCGGTCATTCCCAACTTCGTCATCCACGAGCTGCACGCTTCGGCCCTGATCGATACGAACATCAACCTCTGCAAGTACGACTACCGGGCCAAGGACGGATACTTCGAAATCCCGGACCGGCCCGGAATCGGCCAGGAACTCACTGAAGAAGCCTTCCGCAACGCCGAAGTCGTAACGGTCCGCTAGACCGACGGCATCGACAACCTCCCCCATCCCGCCCCACGTCGTTCCCGATACCGGGACCGGCGTGGGGCCCTCTTTTTCGACGCATCCGGACGCCTTGCGGAGACCTGCGCCGCAGCCATAAAAAAGACCGCCCCGGATGGGGCGGCCCTGTGATCCTTCCGGCCGTCCCTGCCTAGCACTTGGACGGTGCGAGCGCGGGCTCAGCGTCCGGGTCGAAGACCACGTCGCCGTCGTCGGTGACCTGCGGATTGAGTTCCTCCATGAAGTCCTGGGTCATGCCGGGGACCTTGAGCATGTCCTCGGCGGACTTGAAGGGACCATGGGCCTTGCGGAAGTCCACGATGGCCTGGGCCAGCTCCTCGGGGATGTCGATGTCCTCGATGGCCATGAGTTCCTGGACGGTGGCCTTGTTGAAGCTGACGATGCCGTCTTGGGCAAAGGCCGCGGCGGCGAAGAGCAGGCAGGCGGCAACCAGGGTGAGAGAGAGGATGATCTTCTTCATGTCGTTGTCCTTGTATGCTGTTGAAAGCGGGCGGAACGGCCAAAAAACCAGGCCGTCCCGCCCACGGGGTTTGGTATCCGTTAGCCCGCCTTGACCCGGAAGGTGGTGTTCTCGGGAGGCGTAACCTTGAGTTCCACAGGCTTCTTGAGTTGCGGCACGTAATCATACGGCACACGATAGGCTCGGTAAACCAAATTGTACTTGCCGTTGGCGGTGTAGTACGGGCTGATGTATTCCCAGACGATTTCATGATCCGGGGTGACTTCCTGGAACTGCCCCACCGCGCCGTTGGTGATCAGCGTATTGCCGTTGGGCAACCGCTGGGCCGAAGACACGTAGTCGGAGTAGAACTGGTACTTGTTGCGCATGCCCATCTGTTTGGCCGAGTGCTCCCAAACCATCTTGAGGGTGCGGGGGTCGAACTCGATGACGCGGGAGTAGTCGCGACGGGCGTCGGACCAGCCCACGGGTGCGCCGGGGTTGCGCTTGCCATAGCCCGCGTAGCCGCCGTTGTCGTAAATCATGATGTTGCCCTCGCCCGGCAATCCTTTGGGGATCATATGGGTGTGGTGCTGACCGATGATCTGCTCCAACTTGGACAGAGCGCGCTTGTACTGCTTGCCGCCGAAGGTCCACATGGAATCGCGGTAGAACTCGGGCCCAACCTGCCAGACGACCTTGCCGGTCTTCTTCTCGATGATGAAACTGGTGTTGGTCTGGCGGCAGGAGATGATGATGTTCTCCGGGTTGAAGACCGCGTACTTCTCCTTGTCTTCGTCCCACCACTTGTTGGGGCCGAGGTAGGAGGCGGCGTTGACATGGATCCAGTCGCCGCCCTTGCGGCCCGGGGTGCGGGTCATGGAGAAGGTCGGGTACTTGTACATGGTCTTCTTGAAGTCCAGGGGGAAGTCCATCTCGTCGAAATGCTCGGAGGCGAGCCAGTCCCAGATGACCTTGCCGTCGGCGTCCACCTCGGCGATATAGTCGTCGTACAACTCCTTGTCGGAGATGAACTGGTTGTGGACAAACTTGTGGGACAGGATGAGCATCTTGCCCTTGTAATTGTCCACAGGCATGCCCGGCACGTGGTAGCCCACGGGGTTGCCTTCGAATTGATAGTCGTGGTGCATGCCCGCGCGGGGGATCTTGCGGACAACCTTGTCGTTCCAGTCCACGACCACCAGATCGGTGGAGTACGGATCGTCCCAAACGCGGCCCTTCTTGTCCGGGGCCGGGCGTTTGGCTCCAGCCAGATAACCGCCCTTGAGCATCTTGGGCGGATGTTCGGCCTGGCCAATATCCTTCCACTGCTTGACCACGTTGCCGTTCATGTCGATGAGGACGGAGCCCTCGGATTCCACCTCGGTGCCGAAGACGGTGTAGCCGCTCCAGCACTTCTCCGGCTTGTAAATGGTCGTCCCGTGGGGAAATACCGTGGGGAAGGACAACGCCTTCAGAGGATTGACCAGTGTTGCCGCGGCCGCCACAGCTGCACCGGTGATGAATTCGCGTCTTTTCATTATGTTCTTTCTCCTTTGCCGCTTTGTTGCAAGCGGCCCGGATTGGAGTCTGTTGATCCGGGACCGGAAAACCGGTCCCGGGCTTGATGCATTCTCTAGTAGGCGTTCATGGTCGGGCCGTCACTATCGTCCTCGGCCGGAACAGCCGCGGCCGGGGCCTTGGCCGGAGCCGCGCCCGCCGCCGGAGCGGTGAAACCGGCACCAGCGTGATAGTCGCGGAAGAAACGCGGCGCGTCATCGCCCGCGATGTAGCCCTGCGGAGTCAAGGTCTTGCCGTAGAAGGCCGGGTAGTCCTCGCCGTAACGATAGGCGCGGTGCACCATGTTGGCCATGCCGTCGATGTGGGCCTCAAACGGCAGTCCGTCGATATTGTGGAACACGGCCTTGGTCTTGCCCGCGGAGATCGGATTGACGAATTCCCAGACCAACCGTCCCTCGGGATTGACCTCGAAGATGTGGCCGCCGTGGGTGGAGGTGATCAAGGTATTGCCGTTCTTCAGCCGCTGCACCGCGCCCTGGCGGTGGGAGTTGAAGCTGTTGGTATGGCGGGTCCTGAATTCCCAGACAATCTTGCCAGTCTTGGGATCGACCTCGATGGCGCGGGACCGACGGTCTTGGGGACGCTCGGAACCGTTGTCGAAGACGAGTATGTGGCCGTTCTTCAGCGGAGTGGCGCAGTGGTTGCCGAACATCTGCTGGGAACCGTCATCCCAGTAGCCGGGCTTCTTGGCGTTGGGATCCCAGGCAGAGGGATTGCCCCAGCGGTATTCCATTTCACCGGTCTTGTGGTTGATGAGGTAGAACTCGGACAGATTGCGCGAGTTCAGGACCACGGTGTCGGTCTCGGGGATGTAGTTGACGGTGTTGAAGTGGGACCAGTCGTAGGTGGCGTACATCTCGCCCATGGGCATGGGCAGGGTGTAGTTGATGTCGAACTGCTTGGGGCCCGTGCCGATGTGATCCTTGATGTGCCATTCCCACACGGTCTTGCCTTCGGGATTGATTTCGCGAACGAAGTCCACCCAGAACCGGTCGTGGGGGATGCCATTGGAGACCACCGGCTTGGTCGGGATGGTCAGAGGACTGCGGCCCAGCTTTCGGGCCTCGTTATTGGTCAGGGTTTCCCAGCCCAGGATCATGGTGTTGCCGTTGGGCATGCGGCAGAAGGTATGATGCTGAATCTCCTTATTGGGGATGAACATCTTGTATTCCCAGACCTTTTTGCCATTCCAATCAAATTCTTCCAGGATGCCGCCCGCACCGCCGATACCGCAGTAGCCGACTTCTTTTTTCCTGGGCAGGACGCCAGCGCGCAACAAATGGCCGTTGGGCAACAGCACGGAATGCAGGCCCGCAGTGTATTCGCTTGTCCAGGTGTGGACGATGTTGCCGCGCATGTCGATGAGATAGGTGGTCTTGCAGGCCACCGTAGGGTCATACAGGGTGTAGCCCTGATAGGACTTCTCCTGATTGTAGTACAACACACCGGTGGGGCCGGTGATGGCTTCATAGGCGAACGCCACCGAACTCAGGACCATCACGAAAATCCCGAGCAGAAGCGCCATGTGCCAGCGTTGCAATTTAAGCACTCTTTCCTCCTTACCTGTTTCAAAGACGTTTGTTGCCACACAAGCCGCACATGCAGCCCCGAACCGGCCACGCTCCCCGCCCGGTTATTCTTCACGGGGGAGACGGCCGCCCGGCACGAGCCGCACGGTACGCAAGACAGCTCAACCAAGTTTCATGCCACCGCAACGCAAACAATAAAAATCAATAAATTCAAGCTGATAAAAAAGCACGCATGGAACAAATGCCTCCCCTCGCATGCGTCCGCACGCACACACTGTATTGCCCTCCGCACAGAAGGCCATGGAATCACGACCCGGGCCAAGTTGCGGGCGCCGTGGCCAAAACCCGGCAGCGCCCGGCTCACCGGGATGCCGAGGGAAAAGCTTGCAAGGCCGAAGCCGCACTGGAACGGATCTTGATCAACCACGCGGAACCGCCCGGAAAGCTGCTCCGGCGGCCGGTTGCCGCGCAGGTTGGTCAACGGGACCCGAAACGCAGGTGGCCAACATGCAAATCCGGCGCGATTTCCGCAAAGGCGCGCCGAGCAAGTGGAGGAAGAATGAAAAGTATCAAAATCGGATTACTGGGCTGTCTGCTGCTCGTCTTGCTGGCTGTCCCGGTCCGAGCCGAAGAGAAAACGCCCGTCGCCTGGGGGGGCGTGGGTTCGACCTTCGGCCCTTGCGGCCTGGGGTTCCCAACCGGCGCCCTCGGCGTCGGCGGCAACGTCTACTTCGGCAAAAGCAACGGCGTCCGGGAAAGCGCCCGGCGCGTCAACGGCAACGTCAAGACGACCAAACTCAACGAGATTTTCAAACTCCGCTACGGCATCATGGACGGCTTGGATGTCCGTACGGCGACCCCGATCTACAATGTTCACCTGGACCGCCAGGGCACAGCCAACCGGGACACCTACGGCGTCGGCGACAGCACCGTGCTGCTGCACAAGACCTTTCTGACCCAGAAGAGCGGCGACCCGTTCTCCCTGGCCTTGGACTTCGGCGGCATCGTGCCCACCGGATCCGTGACCGAACACTCTTCCGACGCCGCCGGCAACTCCGCCTGGGGCGCGGTGGTTGGCGTGGGCGCCACCTACTTCCTGGGGGCCAACCGATTTGACTCCGAAGTCAACTACGCCACCTTCACCGAGGGGGCCAGGGATTACGAGCATGGAGACAGGGTCCGCTGGAACTTGGGCTACGCCTACGCCTTGAGCGACCGCTGGGACATCGGCGCCGAATCTTCCTGGACGATGCAGGAAGAGGCCCGATACAAAAACGAGGGCATGAAAGACGCCTATGTGGAATGGTATATGGGCCCCAAAGTGTCCTACAAGTACACCCCTTGGAAGCTCTATGCGGGCCTGCTGGCCGACGCACCGGTGCATCGCTGGTACGAAAGCAACAAGGCCGGGTCCGACGACTTCAGGCTCCAACTCAAGCTGATCAAGGTCTTCAACCTGAACGCCCTATTCGACTAGCCACCCTCCCGCAACAACAAGGGCCGGTCCGCGCGGACCGGCCCTTTTCCGTGCCCGCAGCCGGCGGGCCTAAAGATTGTAGGAATCTATCTTGTCGTACAGAGTGCGACGCCCGATACCGAGTATCTTGGCCGCCTTGGAGCGATTGCCCCCGGCCGAGGCCAAAGCCTGGCGGATAGCCGTGATTTCGGCGTTCTTCACGGCCTGTCTCAAGGAGACAGCGCCCTCCTCTCCCCCGTGCTCCTCCGCAGAAAAACAGAGAGGATGAGCGCAGAGATCCTCCACGCTGATGGTCTGCCCTTCGGCCAGAAGCACGGCCCGCTCAATGACGTTCTCCAATTCGCGAATGTTTCCCTTCCACGGGGAGTCGCGCAGGGTCTGCATGGCCCCCGGCGTCAGGGACTGAACCTTTTTGTTGTAGCGCGCGTTGAACTTGCGCACGAAATGGCCCACGAACAGGACCATGTCTTCCGGGCGGTTGCGCAAGGCGGGCAGTTGCAGGGGGATGACCGCCAGCCGGTAATAAAGATCCTTGCGGAACTCCCCGGTCTCCACGGCCTCCTCCAGGTTGCGGCTGGTGGCCGAAAGAAAGCGCACATCCACGGAGATGGGCAGGTTGCCGCCCACGGGCTTGATCTCCTTCTCCTGGATGGCCCGCAGAAGCTTGACCTGGGTGGATGGGGTCAGTTCGCCGATTTCATCCAGAAATATGGTCCCGCTCTGGGCCTCCTCCAACAGGCCGCGCTTGGCCCGGATGGCCCCGCTGAAAGCGCCCTTGACGTGTCCGAAAAGCTCGCTTTCGAGAAGATTTTCGGACAGGGCCCCGCAATCAATGGTGAAGAACGGCTTGTCCGCCCGGGAGCTGGCGCTGTGTATGCGCTTGGCGAACAGGGACTTGCCCGTGCCGGTCTCGCCCTGGATGAGGATGGACACGTCCGAGTCCGAGACCTTCTCGATCATGGTCATCATCTGCTGCATGAGAACGTTGTTGCCGATGACCATGGCCCCGGACTCCGCCTGCTGTTCGCGCTCGCTGAAGGTCTCCAGCTTGCGGTGCAGTTGGCCGTATTCGATGGCCCGACGAGCCAGCAAGGCCAGTTCCTGGGTCTTGAACGGCTTGGTGATGTAGTGGTAAGCCCCGAGCTTGATGGCCTCCACGGCAGTCTCGATGGTCCCGGCCCCCGTCATGATGATGAACGGTTGAATGTGGTCTATGGTCCGGATCTGCTTGAGCAGTTCGAGCCCGCTCATGGGTTCCATGGCCAGGTCGCTGACCACAAGGTCGTAAGCGGTCTCGGACAGGGCCTTCCAGGCCTCCAGGCCGGTGGAGGCCGTATGCACCACGTATCCTTGGCGGCCCAAGGATCGCTTCAGCACGGCGAGCAGGTCCTGCTCGTCATCGACCAACAGTATCTTTTCCGGCATGACTTATGCCTCCTCGGGATGAACTGACGGAAATTCCAGGTACATGCATGTCCCCTTTCCCAGCTCGGATTCGGCGAAAATCAGGCCGTCAAGGCGCTCCACCATGCGGCGGGTGATGAACAACCCCAGACCGAACCCTCCCTTGCGAGAGGAAAAGAACGGCTCGAATATCTGAGTCAGGTTGCGCCGTTCGATGCCGGTGCCGTTGTCGCTGACCTCCAACCGCACGGTCTCGTCCTCGCCCTGTCCGGCCTTTTTGGCGCGGATGAGGATACGTTCGCCCTCTCCGGTCACGGCCAGGGAATTAAAGACCAGATTCATGAGTACCTGTTGCAAGGCCCGGACATCCCCCCGAATGTACATCGGCGCGCCAGGCAAATCCACCTCGACCCGTTCCCGCTTGCGGCGGCTGCCGAGCAGCGACAGAGCGTCATGGACCAATTCGCCCAATTCCACGACTTCCAGGACCATGGGTTTGGGCGTGGCCGCTTCAAGCAGTCCCTTGGTGATCTCGCCGGCCCGAATGGCGTTGCGCTGCACGGCCTTGAGCCCGTCCTTGACGTCCTGGGTCAGACCTTCCTCGAACATGAGGTCCTCGGCGTTGGCCTGAATGACGCCCAAGGGATTGTTGATTTCATGAGCCAGGGAAGCGGCCATCTTGCCAATGATGCCCAGCCGCTCGGACTGGATCAACTCTTCCTCCATGCGGTTGCGCTCGGTCACGTTGCGTGCGAACAGGCAGGCCAGAAGCTGGGTCAGAACCGGCCCCTGGATGATCCGTCCGGCCACTTCCACCTCCATGGGCTGGCTCGCGGCCCCGACCATCTCAAATTCGAATTTGTCGCAGCCGTCATTGAAAACCTTCCTGAGGAAGGCGTCGATCTCGTCGGTGTACTCCCGGGTGACCAGTTGGCGCAGGTTGACCACCCCGCCCGCGGGCGGGAAACGCAGGGAGTCACGGGCCCGCTCGTTGGCATGAAGCACATGGCCTTGCTCGTTGACCAGAAAAATCATGTCCGGCGAGGACTCGATGAGATCGCGATATCGCTGCTCGGTGCGGCGCAAATCCTGGGTCACCCGGTCCACCCGCCGCTTGAGCGAGACGTTCCAGGCCACGATGGCGATGAAGATGATCCCGGCCGCGCCCGAAGCAACAGCCACGTACTTTGCGTAATGACGGATGTCGTCGGTGATGGTCGGCTTGCCGAACCACTTGTCGCGCAACCGGGCGGCCAAGCCGGACTCCCGTAAATGGCGAAAGGCGTTTTCGATCAGCACGGCCAGTTCGGGCCGCTTGCCGGACACGATGATGCCCAACGGACTCTCTCCAAGGACCACGCCCTTCTTGAGGATGTTCGGGATCTGGTAGCGGTCGATAAGGTCGTCGGCCACCCGCTCGGACGGGGCCACGAACACGTCCATGACACCCTGGCTGACCATATTCAGGGCCTCCATGGGCGAACTCAACCAGATCACGTCCTCGGGTAGGTTAATTTCCCCGCTATAAGGGGCCGAGGTAATGGCAACGACCTTTTTCTTGGACAGATCGCGCAGGCAGGTCACGGAACGGCAGCTCTCGTTGACGTAGAGGTGATGGCGCAGGCTGATCCCCACAGGTATCCAGATGGCGCCCAGCGCTTCGGCCGTTTCTTTGGAGTCATGGGCCAGGATGTCTACCGAGCCGTTCAGAAAGAGTTCGCGGCGCTTGTCCAGATCATGGATGGGCTTGAATTCCATGTCCGCGCCCATGATCTTGCCAAGCAGGACCATCTCGTCCACGGAATAGCCGCGCACCCCCGGCTTACCTTCCTTGACGGCCAGGAAGGAGAACGGCGGGGAAATGGCCCGGGTCCCCACGTGGTAGACCGACCGCGCGAAGGCCCCCCCTTGCGGCAGGACCGGGAAAAGTCCGAACCAGAGCAGGGTAAGCAGGAGGATACGGCGCATGGTCGTCAATCTATCGCAAAGCGGCGCGATGCGCCACCGCGCCGTGGAAGGCGGTTGCCGAAACGCCGAAGTCCCCCGGCCGGAGGAATGCCGGGGGAGTTCGGTGAGAGGAGGTTGATGAAACGTCGGTTCATCATTGTTCCTTGGGACATTATTTCACGGTGCCGATGAGGACGGCCTTGTACCCCTTGCCAATGTCGTTGCGAGCGTCCGAGTGGACCATGACCATGTCCAGGAAACGGCCGGAGGACAACCCTTCCAGGGTGAAGGCGATCTTCGCGGACTGCCCGGAGGGCACAACCAGTTCGCCCTGCCAGTATGTCTTGCGGAACTTCTGCGACTGGAGCGCCGTGACCGTCATGGGCGCGTCGCCCGCATTGGTCACCGTGAGAGACACATCGTTGGGCAGCCCGGCCTTGAGGGTCCCGAGCTCGATTTTGCGCGGCTCCACCTCCATGACCCCCATGGGGATGGGGTCTACGTAGCCGACAATGTGGATGACGTCCTCGGCCCCGCCATTCTCGCCGGTAAAGACGTGGACCGTCTTGTCGAACTTACCGGGGTACTTGAGGGTGTGGTAGGTGATGACCATGGTCGCGGTCTCGCCCGGGGCCAGGGTGGTCTTGTCCAATTTGGTGGTGGTGCAGGCGCAACTGGTGGAGACGTTGGCCACCACGGCCTCTTCGCCCGAGACGTTGGTCAGGGTGATGGTCTTTTCCGCGTTGGGGCCTTCCTTCATGTTGCCGAACCGGACCTGGGTCTCGCTGATCTTCAACTGGCTCGCGAACGCGGACGCGGCCAGACACAGGACCATGGCCAGGGCCACGGTTATGGTACGCACTTTCATTGCTTGTTCCTTATTGTTCCCCGTGCACGAGACGGGATTTGACCTTGTAGTCGAAGTTGCGGTCCTGCCCCTCGGTGTGGCAGACGCGACATGCCTCCTCGCCGGGCCTGGCGACGATATCGGCCGGGTCCTGCGATTGGACGTGCTTCCGTCCGGGGCCGTGGCAGGCCTCGCACTGGACGTCCTTAAGCTCCGGAGTCAGGTCCATGTCGATGAATCCGCCGTCCGCGTCCATGGCCACTACATGGCAACGCACGCAGCCCGGCACGGACTGTTTCTCCTCGCCCTGTTGCCGGAGATCCTCGAAGGCGTTGGCGTGGGGAGTGGTCTTCCACCCCTTGACGATGTCGGCATGGCACTCCACGCAGGCGGTGTAGCCCACGTAGTCGCCGAACAGCTCGGCATAGGACACGGCCGCCGCCAGGGAGAGGGCGAAGCAGGCGGCGGCCACAATCAGCAAAAGGCGGTTCATGCGCTCCTCCCCACTAACAATTGCAATCCGATGCGGGCTCTATGTAGATGACCTTTTCGAGCTTGCGCAGCAGGGCGTTGTCCACGCCGTCGATGTCGAGCAGTTCGGACATGTCCACGAACTCGCCGTTTTCGGTGCGGGTCTTGACGATCTCCTCGGCCAGCTCGTGACTGACGCCGTCGATGGCCTCAAGCTGTTCCACGGTGGCCACGTTGAGGTTGAGCTTGCCGGAATTGTCCCCGGCAAAGACGGTGGTGGCGGACAGGGCCAAGGCCAGAAGCAGGGCGAATGCGATGCAGATCTTTTTCATGATCAATACTCCTAAACGGGATTTACCAGCCGAGATACTGATGGCTGTACATAAAGAACCAGGCCAGGCAGGAGATGGCTCCGCTGGCGATGCCGGAAACGGTTTTGCGGAAGGCCGAGGCCGTGTCGCGGCCCGCCTTGAACACGCCCAGGTACAGGGCTGCCGTGGTCAGAAAGACCAGCAGGACCGCGAACAAAGGCAGGATGACGTAGTAGATGCCGTGCATGATCTCCTCCTAGAGCAGGCCCAGGTATTGGCTGACGGTGATGACGACCATGACCGCCAGGGCGAAGAGGATGCCGAGGGTGTCCCGGTCCTGCTCCTCCACGCCCTTGTTGGCCATGAAGTCGAAGCCGGTTTCGTCGGTGGTGTGCGGATGTCTGTTCATCTCGTTCCTCCTAGGCCGCGAACAGGCCTGTTTTGACGCAGATCGTCAGGGCCGCGAGAAGCAGGGCGATGCGCAAAAGCCCGGCGACCACGGTCACCGCCACGCCCTTGAGGCCGTGCCGCGTGATCTCGCGAAAGGATATGGACAGGCCGAGCGCGGCCGCGGCCAGGGAGAAGTCCCATTTGACCATCTCGAAGATGGCGCGATGGGCGGGTTCCTTGAACAGGTGCAGGCAGGCCAGGGCCCACAGGAAAATGAACACGGCCAGCCAGAGCGGGAAGGTCTTGATGCCGCGCGTGGCCATGACCGTCTCGTCGTTGCGGCGTCTCAGCTTGCGCACGAACATCACGATGAAGACGTAGAGAAAGCCCGCGGGCATGATCACATGGCGGCCCACGTCGAACCAGGTGGCCCAGCGGCCCGCTTCATAGCCGGAGCCGAAGGCCGCGAACAGGGACTGGGCGCCGTTGCCCACGCCGACCACCGAGGCCAGGCCAAGCGCCTTGGGGGTCAACCCGACCCACTCCCCGAGCACGGGGAGCAGATACATGGAGACAAGCCCGAAACCGATGACGCAGGCCGTGGCATGGACCACCTGGCCGCCCTTGGCCTTGATCAACGGCATGAGAATGGCGCAGGCGTGGGGGTCGCCAGTGGCCAGCCCGCCCGCGATGATGGCTCCATGGCGGTCGTCGAGCCTGAAGAGCTTCGCGATCCACAGGGTCAGGGTGGCGGTCAGGAACAGGAACGCGGTACAGATCAGGATCGGGGCCAAGCCGAGCTTGAAGGCATGGCCGATCATAAAGTGTGGGGCCAGCATGATGATGCCCAGAGGCATAAGCATGTGGATGTAGGACAAGCCCCGCTTCCAGCAGTCCGGCACGCCGAAGACGTTGCCGATGATCAGGCCCAGCAGCAGCGGGTTCCAAACGAAGTTGGAGTTCAGGACCTGAAAGAAGGACTGGTGGTGCACCGGGCCGATGACCCCGTCCAGCCAGACGAACAGGTTGTGCAGGGTGAACGGATTGGGCACCCCGGCCAACTTGTTGCTGAAGATGGCGATGAAGAACATCGCCAGCAGGCCGGGCAGGACCGCCTTCAAGCCGTACAGAGCGCTGAGCCAGGATTTGCGGCCCAACTCGTAGTCTATTGCCATGCTATCGGTATTCATTGGTTTTCCTCGTGATGTCTTGGACCGTTACCGGCGGATATGGGCGGAGCCGCCGGTATTCACCGAACCGCTGACCTTTTCGTCCGGGGCCTTGGAGCCCACGCGCCAATGGTCCATGAAGCCCAGGCGCGGCAGCATGGACAGCCGCAGGAAGCCCTCGATGGTCCCGTTGACGCCGACCAGCACGTCCACATTGTTGCGCGGGCGGAAGGCCAGGTTGTCGGTCTTCTCGATCTCGCCCTTGTACTCGGTCTCGATATGCCAGGCATGGACCATCTCGCCGTCAAAACTATCGAGAACAAGGCGGAACAGCGGTTCGCCCTTCTCGTTCTTCGGGCCTTCGAACACAGGATGATCCTTGTCCAGGACGATGGCCTCGGGGTTGTCGAGGAGCACCTCGTTGAGCTGGTAGCAATGGCCGCATACGTCCGGGCGGACCATGAAGCGCGGATCGAACTCGAACGGGGTGTCGCGCTGAAGCTCCTGGATGCCGGTGTACAGCCAGAGATGGGCCTTGCCGTCCTCAAACGGGGTTTCCAGGTCCATCTCGGCCAGAACCGAACCGGCCTTGAACTGCATCATGCGGGCGGTATGTTCGTGCTGGGGCAGCAACTTGCGGGTCTCGGCATTGAGCGGGCCCACGGTCTTTTGGGCGACCGGACTGCCCGATTTGTCCAGCAGGGACAAGGCGATGGTTCCGGCCTGTTCATCCAGGCCGTCGCAGCGCAGGACATACGTGCCGAGCTTGGCCGTGTCACCCACGCCCAAGGCCTTTTCGCCGGGCTTCTTGTAGGTGTAGCTGATGCCTTGCAGAGACGGGGTGCCGAACTCCTTGATCTTGACGTAGTTGGAGCCGATGTACTCGGGCTGAATGTAGGTCGCGCCCTCGGAGAAGAGGTCGGGCATGAAGTAGCGGTCACGGGCCGACTTATCCTCGCTGAATCCCTGAGCCAGGTAGAAGTGCGCGCCCCAGCGGTTGCCGGAGTACTTCATCAGCGAAAGCGAGGCCACGGGGCGGTCGTCCAGGTAGGACATGCCGGTGTAGCGCAGCGCCTTATTGCGCACGCCAAGCAGTTCGTCCTGCCAGTACATCAGGTTGCCGTCGCCCATGGGTTGGTTCTTCCAGAAATCCAGGTCGAAATCCTTGCGCACGAACGTCCCGGAATCGAAGGTGGTCAGATAGGCGCGCTTGCCGAGCAGGAAGAAGCTTTCGCCCGCCAGGGTGCGGATGTTGCGCGCGTTGCGCGAGGTATAGCACAGCCCCGCCGGAGGAATGACCACGCGGTTGTTGCGGTAGTCCACGTAGGATCCCCGGACCACAATGGCCTCGGCGGACAGGAGCCGCTCGCCCTTGCGGTTGCGCGAGACCTTGCGCATGAGCCCCTTGAGCCGGGGCACGAAGGGGGCGGTGTGGTCCGGCTCGTAGAAGGAGGCGTCAGAAATGACCTTGGGGTAGGAGGTGAACTTGGACTCCTCCACCACGGTGCCGTAGGAGGAATCGGCCAGCCGCGTCAGAAAGGAACGCTCGATGATCGGCTCCAGGACCGGCGAGGAGCCGAGGAAAAAGTCGATGCTGTTTTTCCCTTCCTCGGGCCACAGGACCATGTTGTCCGTGCGCATGAAATAGTAATCGCGGACGTACAGGTCGCGAACCACGTCCCCGTCCAGACCGTCCACGACCACCTTGAAGGCCGGGCGGTTCCAGACATCCGAGTACTTGACCGGCCCCGCGTAGACATCGTGATCCTTGTCGAAGGTGATGGGCCGGTTGTTCTCGAGCAGCAGCCGGTGAAGCATGCCGGTTTTGAGGTTGGGCTCCAGGACCACGTTGTAGCGCGTGTCCAGGGGCCAGGGCTCGCCGTTCCTGACCGTGACCAGGCCACGGTAGACGACGAAGGAAAAATTGCCCGAGGAATAGCCGTGGGCCTTGCCCGTGGACCAGGGCACAAAATCCGAATCCTTGAGGAAGGTCGGGTCGATGACGATCTCCACGCGCATGTCCAGCTCCGGGACGGTCAACTGGTACTTGTCCACCTCGTCCGGGCGGGTCTTGTACTCCTGGGCCGTGGTGGGCCTGACCAACTTCTCGGCCAGCACCTCGCTGCCCGTGAAGTTGGTCACCCGGACCAGGAAGCCGTCGGGCCGCCGGAAGGCGTAGATGCGCTTGTTGGAATAGTAGCGAAAGTCTTCCTGGCGCACTTCGAGAATGACCGGACGCTGCATGGAGAAAGTCGCCTCGGTGATCTCCGGGAACTCGATGGACTCGAACTCGGCGGTGTCGAAATCCACGTCGCGGGCCACGTATTTGCTGGCCCCGAAATAGTAGGTGTTGTCCAGATAGAACTTTTCGAGCTGCGGGTTGAGCCCTTCCTTCAGGTGGATGTCCCGGACCTCCTCGCGTTTGGGAAACCGCGAGGCGATGGGGAATTCCAGGGGAAATCCACCGGACGGGGAAATGACCGCGAACTCGCCGTAAGGCACGTCGTAATGGTCCGTGGAATAATCGAACCACAGCCGGTAGCCCGAATCGCCCAGCGGTGTGCGGTCGCCCTTTTTCAGGGCCACATCGCGAAAGGTTCGTGTGGCGGTCTTGAGGTCCACCAGGTAGGCGTGCTCGCCCAGAACCAAGAACGGATCGCGCAGGAGCGGCCGGGCGTCGTGGGAGGTCTCGGACAGATAGAACAGCCCGCCCGGCTGGACCGTGGCCTTGCCGTCGGCGATCTCGCTGCCGCGCAGGACGATGGCCTCGGTCAGGCTCTTCTTCTGCCCGACCTGGTTCTTGAAGACCTTGTTGCGCAGCCCCGCCAAGTGCGGCAGGAAGGTCATGTCCCCTGCCGGCGACAGGCCGTGCGGGTCGGTTGCGGCAGCGCCTGCGCCCGGCAGGGCGAGGAACAGGGCCAAGGCAAGGGCCAATAGTCTGAATGTGTGTTGCATATTCCTCTTTCCTGAAAAGCTGTGTTTCAACGTCTCACGGATAACCTGAGCCTTCAGGGAACAAGAAGCGTACCAAGCAACTCCACTTTCATTTTGTTATTTATTTATAGTATGTTATAAAATCCCCCCTGGTTATGCCCCCGCTTTTATTGTGCGCCTTGCCGCACAGCCATCCTCCGTATGTCCGCGTGAACGCACACTCGAAACCGGCGCGCTTTCCCGGAATCGGCCGGAAAGGCTGCGCAGGAAAACGACACTTATGTAGGAAAGTTATTTCAATTTTGTATGCAAGTGCAGAAATTGTAGGCACGCCGACCTTTCAACATGCTGAAATAATTAGATCCACATATTGGCATGTTGTATGCTTTGTTGAGCACAACACACCAAACAAGGCGTACCCAATGCAGATTCACTACAGACCCATCGGATATTTCCACACCCCGCACAAGAGCATCACGGGCATGCCCATCCAGCCTTCCGGGGCCAGAGGCGTCAAGGGGACCATCCAGGTGCTGCCCGAATTCCGCGAGGGGTTGAGGGATATCGAGGGATTTTCGCACCTGATCATCCTCTACCACCTGCACGAGATACAGGGGCAGGACCTGACCGTGGTCCCCTTCTTGGACAAGAACCCGCACGGCATCTTCGCCACGCGCTCACCCAAGCGGCCCAATCCGCTGGGGCTGTCGGTCATGTCCCTGTGCGGGGTTTCGGAAGAGGGGGTCATCCTGAATAACGTGGACGTGCTGGACGGCACGCCGGTCATCGACATCAAGCCCTACGTCCCGGACTTCGACGTCTGGCCCGCCGACCGCGTGGGCTGGTTCGAGGGCAAGTCGTGCAATGCGGCCACCCGGCGCAGCGACGACCGCTTCGCGGCCTGCGCCCTGGAGGAGACCGGGAGCTAGATGCGGTCCCCGGATGAAAAACGGCATCCCGAAGCGCTCGCGGCCTCCGCGCCGCGCCCAGCCGACCGATGCGCAACCCGGATGAGGTGAAACATGGCACTCTTCGTTCTTTTGCACGATGCGTTTCAGGGCGGCTGGGTCTGGCGCCAGACGGCCCGCGAACTGCGCGACCTCGGCCACGAGGTCCACACCCCGAGCTTCGCCGGACGCACCCTGCCCTTCGGCCCGGAAAACGCGGACAGTCCGGCCGGGACGGCCCTGGACAACCTGATCCGCTATGCCGAGGCCGAAAACCTGCGCGACGCGGTCCTGGTCTGCACCGGCTGGTCGGGCCTGCTCGGCCCGGCCCTGGCCCACGCCCTGCCTTCGGCCGTATCCGCCCTGGTCTTCTGGGACGCCGTGCTGCCCGAGCCCGGCAAGAGTTTCATGGAGGTCTGCCCCGCCGATCTGGCCGACGCCATCGACGGCAACAGCGAGGCCACGGAGGTGGCTCCGTTCGTGTCCGGCCCCCTCCATTGGTTGGAATGCGGCGAGGACATAACCTCGCTCCTGGCACCGTTTCCCCGGCGCGGCTTCACCGAGCCCTATGCCGGTCCGGCGCGCGCGGACTGGCCCGAAGCCCTGTTCGTCCACTCCCCGGAGATGGACGCGCCCGGCTCGCCCTTCACCCGCGAGGCCGTCGAGGGAGCGGGCATACCCTGGCTCGAACTCGACATGTACGAATATCCGCTCCTCGCCCGGGCGCAGGAATTGGCCCGCCTGCTGGCCAGCCGGACCGCGCCCGACGCGCCGCGCGATACCGTCGGCTGCGGGCGCAACGCCATGCCGCACGAAATGCGCATGCAATATTGTTCGCACTATCGCCGCCGCCATGCCCTGACCATGGCCTGCGAAGCAAACGAAGCCTGACGGCGGGCCACCTCCTCCCGTTCGTCGGCATGACGGCCCACGCCACCCGGGCCACCCTCCCCTTCACCGTCCGCGTCGGACGCCGCACCTCGATCCGGCGCGGACGGGCTTGGGGGAAGCCCCGCCTATTGTTCCTTCTTGAAGATGATCAACGGACAGTTCTTGCACACGTCCGCGCCGGGGAAACCGTCGCCGGGCCGGGTGATGGAGCTGCTGCCCGCTTCGATGCGCGCCATGAGCCGGTCGAAGACCGCGCCGAACTGCTTGCCCGGAATGATCACGTTGATTTCGCCACGCTCGGTCTTGCCCGCATTATAGCTGCCCGAACAGGCCGGGAGCATATTGAATTCCTGGGCCATGAAGGAGTGCACGTTGCCGCCGCAGGCCGAGGAGTTCATGGTGATGGTCGGGCGCAGGGGGTGGGTGTCCGTGGCCGCCATATAGTCAACGGCCAGATGATAGGCCTGCATGTTGTCGCAGTAGAAGTGCACGGTATCCGGCTCGTACAGGCCGTCCACGGAGCCCAGCGGGGCCACGGCGCTGCCGAGCAGTCCCTCGGGCAGGCGGGCCTTGGAGCGCACGAACCGCTCGGCCTGGTCCAGGTCCTTGGTATACTTGGCGTGGCCCTTGATCTCGCTCTCGTCCAGTTCCTTCCAGCCGAATCCATAGCGCGCATTGCCGCAGCCCAGTCCGGCCTCGCCCGAGTAGACGATCTGTCCCTTCATCCGCGCTCCGATCTCCCATTGGCAGAAGGTCATGGGTTTGACCGGGGTGTAAACTTCCGGGGCCGCCTTGTGAAAGGCGTCCAGTTCGGCCTGGTCGTAGAAGAACTTGACCGCCACGGGGTAATGATAAAGGCGCAGCTCGCGCATCAGGACTTCCTGCATTTCCTTGTACGACATGATCTTTCTCCTTGCGGACAGAATGTTGAAAACGATGCCGGTCCGGACGGAGCCCGCACTGGCAATTCCCCGCTATGCCCCGGTTCGGCCGGGGTCAAGCAGGAGGCGTGTTGTGAAATCCCGCACGCCTGATTATGCTTTATTAAGCATAATACATGTCTTGTACGGGCAATCATTGCACCGTTTTTTCACAAGCGGCAAGGCAGTCACGAAAACAGGGACATTGCGGGCCGCCCCGGAGGGAATCGCCTGAACGGCGGGCCGGAGCGGAAAGGTAGGAACGCCGTGAAGGGGCGGTTGGCGATGGAGCCGCCCGGCAAGGTTCGGGCGGCTCCATCTCCGGTTCGGTCCGGCGGGTCAGCGCAGGATAAGCATGGATGAGGAGGCGTGATTAACCAACGCGTTGACCCTTTTGGAATGAAACAACTTCTCCAAGGGCGACTTGTGCTTGAGCCACAGGGCCATGAGGTCGTCCTTGCGGCCTGATTCGATGAAGGTCTCAAGGGAATCCGCATCCACCACGCGGATCAGGGCGTGGACATCCCGACGCAGGTAGTAGTCCAGGACCTCGCCCATCTTGGACTCGACTTCCTCACGCAGTTCGCCCTTCTTGAGCACGCCAACCACTTCGAGTCCGGCGGCATAGATGGTCACCCACTGGTTGATCAACTCCAGCGATTCCTGTGAGATATCCGCATGATCCAGGCAGCAGACCACCCGTGAGGTCACCGACTCCTCGCGGATGACGAAGACCGAGCAATCGGCCGCGTCGGCGACTCTGCCGGGCACGTCCGAGCCCCGGCCCCAGCCGCCCTCGTGGTGGCCGCAGCCGAGGATAATCAGGTCGCAGCCCTCGGTCTGGGTCTCGGCGGTGATGGCCTTGACCGGATCGCCGCCACGCAGGCAGAGCTTGAAGCCCTTGCGGCCCGAGAGGTCCTGTTCCAGGACCTTGTCCTCACGGCGGACGAAGGGAGCGTCCTCGCGGTCGCCGTACAGATCCGCGCCGGGGCCGAGCGCTTCGAGAAAATCGGCCCGGTAGCGGTTCAGCAGCCGAAGGCGGGGATGGGCGTGACCGGGGTCCAACTCCTCCTCGGCGATGTAGGCGCGGTTCTTTTCGATGGCCAACATGACCACGTCGGCCCAGGTGTTGGCCGCCAGGCGCGCGGCCTGTCGCACGGCGTACCGGCTGTAAGCGTTTTCATCCACGGCGACGAGAATCTTCATGTCAACTCTCCCTTGAAACGGTTACCAGCAAATGAGGATGGGGCTGGAGACCAGTCCCAGGACCTCGGTCAGGGGCGATTTGCGGTTGGAACTGCGGTCCAGGTGGGCCACGATCATGCCGTAGTCGCCCAGGTTCCGGGCCGCCGTCTCGGGCGCGCCGAGCAGCGTGAGGGCCCGGGCGGGTTCGTGGCCGAGCCTGCCGAGCCGATCCCGGCCTTCGGCCAGCAGCTCGTCCGGATGGGGACCGCGGCGCAAGTCGTCCATGACGTAGGCGCACAGGTCGAAATCCGCGGCCCGGCCATTGAACAGGTGATGAAAACGGGCCGTCAGGGATTCCATGTCGGTCTTCTCGTCCAGGAGCAGAACCAGCCGGTCGGACTGGATCATGTTGCGCACCAGCAGGACGGGGCAAGGCATCTGGCGGTAGAGCTTGGAACGCAGCCGCTTGCGGAAGGCCCCGGTGTTGAAATTGGCCACCTCCCCTTCCACGAAGAAATCGTAGCCGCCGAGCCGGAGTTCCTCCAGCAGGGTATCCTCGCGATCGCCCACCCGGACGATGGGATTGGGCAGGATGAAGCAGTCGAGCTTCTCGCTGTTCAGGATGCGCTGCACCTCCTCAAGTCCGGCCTGACGCAGTCCCGATTCCCAGGAGCGGCGGATCCAGCCGGTCTCCGAGGAATGCGGCTTGTGGTCCGGTTCCTCCACGTGCACGGGCTGCACGGCGACGCCGAGCAGTTCCGCCTTGCGGCACAGGTATCGCAGGGCCACATTGGACGCCAACGTCATCTCCACGGGGACAAGAGCTTTCAGCATGTCCATGGGCGCACCTCGTTTGTTGAATGGTTCATGAAATCCTTCCTTCACTCGCCGAGACGAATGTGTTCCTCGGCCTTCCTGATCACTTCCTGGATCTCGCCGAGCTTGAACGGCTTGGCCAGGAAGTCGAACACCCCCTTGCGCATGGACTCCTTGGCCGTGTCCATGGTGGCGAATCCGGTGATGACGATGACTTCGGTGCGCGGCGACAGCTTCTTCACCTCAGCCAGGAACTGCATGCCGTCGATCCCTTCCATCTTCAGGTCGGTGACGACGATGTCGAAGGTCCGCTCCCGGATGCGGGCCATGGCCCTGGCGCTCTCGTAGAAGCTCTCCACCTCGTACCCTTTCTTTTCCAGGGCGGGCTGGAGCCGCTTGCTGACGATGGGTTCGTCGTCGAGAATGAGAATACTGGTCTTCGATGTGCCGGTCATGTTGCCAACCTCCAATGCTAATTGCCCACCGCCTCTTCGGCGATGTGTTCAAATTCCTGACAATGCTCGTAAATCACCGAGTCGCTGACCATGGAGACGTCCAACTGGCGGGTGTAGGCCACCAGCAGGCCGAGGATGCGCATGAGCCGACCCAGATCGCGAGCCATCCAGCCCTTGGCCCGGGCCACCACCAAGTCGTCCTTGACGGTCACGGAAAAATCGAACCCGTTGAGGACCTCGGCCAGGAAACGCGCCCGGCGCGACCGCCTAACCGCTCCGGTCACCCCGCCCGCGAAGCGGAACTGCACGCTGTTGCGCGAGTCGTCCTCGCTCTTGTAGCAATCGATGAGCGTGAAGTGGTAGCCGAGCTTGAGGCTCAGATGCAGGTAGCGGTCCGAGACCACGGCCAGATTCTGGCCCATGCGGCTGACCCCGGCCGAGTCGGCCGAGAAGGTCCGGGTCATGCTCGACATGAAGCTTGAAAAGTCCACGGGAACGGGCTGGGACTGCCAGACCCCCTCCGAGGTCACCCCGGAAATGAAGGCGCGCAAAGTCTCGGAGCGGACCTGGTCCGTGCGGATGGTCCGCCTGTGCCCCGGCTTGTCTCCGTCCCCGGCGCACGATTCGTCCAGGCCGCCGCCGATGTCCAGGACCACCAGGTCCAGGGGCACCGGGAGTTCCAGCCGCCCGCCGGGGCAGGCCTCTGCGGCCCCGGACGAGGTTGGAATCTCGGTCAGGATCTCCACGGCCTTTTCGTGGATGAACCGGGCGATGTCGTGCATGGTCCGGCACCCCTGGGGCGTGAAGTTGTTCTCCTCCGGGTCCACCAGGTAGAGGGGCTCGATGAGCTTGAGCATGCGCCTGAGCAGCCGATACTCGTAGGTCTCCTCCATATGGTCGCACAGGTAGTCGTGCATGCGCAGTTCCCGGACCAGCCCCTGGTAGACCGTCTTCTGCTCGGCATCGAGAGTGACCACGTCGCCCTCCTTGAGCACCAGCGTGGCCCGGCTGACGTTGAGCAGGGCGGGCACCCTGTATTCGCGGGCAATGGTGGCCATGTGCCCCAGCGGCGAACCGATGTCGGTGATCACCCCCGAGGCCTTGGGCAGGACTGCTGCATACTGGGGCGACGACAGGTGGGCCACCAGAATCGCGCCCACCGGGAATTCCTCCAGGTCGCGGCCCTCCCAGGCCACGAAGACCGGACCCGAGGCCACGCCCTGCTGGGCCACATCGCCTTCGCCGCTGAGCAGCACCGGGTATCCCTTGAGCACGTCGCTCAAATCCGGAGAGTGCGGATCGTCGCACACTTCCATGCGCAGGGGCCGGGACTGGAGCACGATGAGCGCGCCGTCCGGAGCGAAGGCAAACTCCACGTCCTGGGGCTTCTTGAAATATTGTTCCAGGCGGATGGCCGTGTCCGCCAGCAGACGGATCTGTCCGGGCGACAGGCTGGGCTTGTCGCACAGGGACGCCTCCACCTCCTCGGTGACCACGGACCCTTCGGGCCCGGGGCGCAGGACCGTGGCCTTATGCGCCACGGTCTCCATGAGCAGGCCATGGCCGGGCTCGCGGGAGACCAGGAAATGGTCCGCCGGCACCTCGCCGGAAACCACCGGAGCGCCGAGCCCCCAGGCCGCCGCGATCTCGATCCCGCTCTCGCCGAGCCGGACCGGGGACAGGGAATAGACCACCCCGCTGGTCCGAGCCTCGACCATGGCCTGCACGGACACGGCCATGAAGACCTCGTCCGGCTTGAAATCGTACTCGCGCCGATACTCCATGGCCGCCGGACAATAGGTGGAGGCCAGAACCTTGCGGTAGGCGTCGTGCAGATCCTCGGGCCGGACGTTGAGAAAGCTCTCGTACTGCCCGGCAAAGGAGAGGTCGCCGTCCTCGCCCCAGGCCGAACTGCGCACGGCCAGACGCAGGATTCCCTCGCCCGCTCCCCGGCGCAGGGTCTCCAACTCGCGGGCCATGGCCCGGCGCACCCGGGGGGGGATGGACCCGGCCAGAATGCGCGACCGGATCTTGCCCGAGGCCTCCTGCACGGTCATGGCCCCGTCGCGCCAGGCCTTTTCCAGGCGGACGATCTCGTCCTCGATGTCGTTGAGTTCCATGAACAGCCGGTAGGCCGAGGTGGTCACTGCGAAACCGGACGGCACGGCACCGGCCGAGGCCTCGGCAATCAGGGCCAGACGGGTGGACTTGGCCCCGGCCGCGTCCATGTCCTGGAGACGGATATCCGCAAAGGACATGGCCATGACGTCGGGCAGGACCGGACGACGTTCCATCTCGCTCTCCAGCTTATGGCGGATATCGCGGAAGATGGCGTACAGGCCGGGATACCGGCCGGGAGCCATGGCGTCGAAGGCGTCGATAAGCTCCCGGACCGTATCCACTATGAACTGCTTGGAGGTGCGCAGGTACTGCACGTCGAAGATGTAGTCCCCGCCGAGCTTGTCGTGCATGGAGGCGATGGCCGTGAGGATGCGGTTGTTCAGTTCCAACACCTGCTGGAACTGCCGGAACAGGGCGGCCAGGGACACGCGTTCCCTGCGCCGCCTGCGCAGCAACCTGGTGCGGATGTGCTCGAACAAACCGAACATGGCCGGTCCTCCCGCCCTAGTGGGCGCCCCCGCGTTCCTTGAAGACCATGCTCATGAACAACCCGGCCAGAATGGCGATGATCACGGCGGCCACGCCGTAGAGCAGCGAGTGGTCGAAGGCGAGCTTGGCCAGGAAGGCGGGCAGCCCGACGAGCTTGGCGTGCAATTCCTCGGCGGCCATATCCACGATCTTGCCGTCCTTCACGGCCAGGACTTCCACCCGGTACACCCCCTGGTGCATAGCCGACGGCACGGCCAGTTCGGCCCGGAAGGAGCGTACGCCGTCCTCCTTACCGGTATACTGGATCACGCCGTTTTCCACCGCGTAGAAGCCGTCCTGCTCCATGAGCTTGATAAACTCGTCATAGAGCCAATCTTCGGTATCGCCCTTGACCGAGCGGAAGGCAAGGTCCGAGTGTTCCCAGTCCATGTCGGACATGCCGTCCGTGCCCATCAGGAAGACGTCGGGAACGCCCTTCACCTCCACCGCGCCAAGGTTCATCCACAGCAGGCCCAGCGCCTTGCCCTTCTTTTTAAAGGTCTTGTCGCGCGGCTCGCCGAGCAGGCGGATAACCGCGCTGGTGCCTTGGGGGATCCGGCCGGTGATGGTCACCTTGGTCCCGTCGTAGCCGGTGCCGATGGCCACAAGGTTGGGGCGCAGAGTCATTTTGACTGCGGCCGCGGCATGGGCCGGGGCGGACAGGATCAGGACGGCCAGCAGGGCCGCGCAAAGGTATGCGAACTTATTCATGACTAGTGACCTCCGGTGACGGCCAGCAGCACGTCGGGCGTGACCAGCAGGTTGAGCAACATCTTGACCATGACGGCCAGGACCAGAGTAGCCAGCAGGATCTTGAGCTGTTCGCCCTTGAGCTTGCGGCTGATGCGGGTGCCGAACTGCGCGCCCAGGGTGGAGCCGAGCAGGAGCAGGACCGCCAGGACGAAGTCCACGGTGTGGTTGGTGTAGGATTGCAGGATGGTCACGTTGATGCAGGTGAACAGAATCTGGAACAGGCTGGTGCCCACGACCACGTGCATGGGCATGCGCAACAGGTAGACCATGATCGGGACCATGATGAATCCGCCGCCCACGCCCATGATGGCCGCGAGAACGCCCACCAGGACGCCGAGCACCAGGGGCATGAGCATGGACAGCCGCACCCCGGACTTGACGAAGTCGGTCTGGAAGGGAAGCTTCTCCATCATGGCCGCATAGCACGACTTCTTGACCGGCTTGGCCGGCGCGCCCGCCTCGGGGGCCCTCTTGCGCAGGCTCTGCACGGATTCAATGAACATGTACGCCCCCACGCCGCCGAGCATGAGCACGTAGGTGACGTTAATCAAGAAATCGGCATTGCCCATGGCCCGCAGGATCTTGATCACCTGGACGCCGCCGAAGCCGCCGAGCACGCCGCCGATGAGGAGTAGGATGCCCATCTTGAAATCCACGTTGCCCAGCCGGTAGTGGGCCAGGCAGCCCGAGGTGGACGCGCCCACGATCTGGTTGGAATCCGAAGCCGCGGCCACGGTCGGCGGGATGCCGAACATGATCAGAAGCGGCGTCATCAAGAACCCGCCGCCGACACCGAAGATGCCGGACAACAGGCCGACGAACCCTCCCAGGGCGAATACCAGGAACACGTTGACGCTGTTCCCGGCGATGGGAAGATACATATGAAACATCGATACTCCTCCACAGGTTGAAATCCATCTTCCGGACCGGACCCGTCGCCGGGCCCATGCCGTAAGCTCCCCGCCTCGCCCCCTTCGGGAGGCGGATCACTTGCGCTTGCCGTGCGCGGACACCTTCTGCACCACCTCCACCTCGCAGCGGGTGGTGGTGTTTACCGCGTCAATCACCTTCATCAGCTTGGAATACAGGGATTGGCGGCCCGACGGCGGGGCCCCGATGAAGAGTTTGGTCACGTTGTTCTCACGGATGAACTTGGGAATCTCCTCCTCCATCCGTCCCCGGACCACGTAGTAATCGAGACGTGCGCCCTCAAAGCGCCCTTCGGCCAGGATCGACTCCAGCCGCTTTTCGGGCGACCCGATCCACTCCTCGGTGTCCCCGGCCCCGTCGAATTCATCGTCCGCCACCAGAAGGATGGAGACGTTGACGGCCATGCGCCGGGTCAACCCCATGGCGTAATAGGCGAGCCACAGGCTGGATTCCGATTTGTCCACCACGATCAATACGTTCTTCATGTTTCCCGTCCGTCGGCTCCCATGAGCAAGGGAGGTGCCAAGACGTTCGTGGGCATGACATTCTTAATGCATTGACATATAAGTGTTTTATTTTTTCGAGACCGTCCACGGGGTCGATTTTTGGCCATTTCGTGTTTCAAAATGAAATACGAAAGGCCGAGCGGGCAGAATCCCGGACGGCTCGGCAACGAGATGGCGTGTTGCTCTTCAACAGATTAAGATACAATGAAATAATGCTTAATCAACGGGGAAGACGGAACGGATGTGGGCCTAGGGAGCATGTTTCATTTTGAAAAATACAGACAGGACAATGGGGACTCCGACCCTCTTTTCGCCCAAATCGTGTTTCAAAATGAACAAGCGCCCAAAAAAGCCCAGGAGGACCGATCCCAAGCGCGCCGTTTTTTTTCAAAAAAACGCGACGCCCCGTCGGCCGGGAAGGCCGAAGGCTCAACCCGCAAAACGGCGCCCTGTGGGATAAGATGAATGAGGGAGGGTGCTTGCGCGGCGTGTCCGGCTAGTCTTCGTCCGCGTCCAGGCCGAATTTCTTGAGCCGTCGCCACAAGGTGGTCCGGGGGATGCCCAGGATGGAGCTGGCCAGCCCCTTGTTGTGGCCGGTGGCTTCGAGCACGCGCTGGATATGCCGTTTTTCGACCTCTTCCAGGGGGAGCAGGCCCGGGGTGCCCAGATTGCTGAAGGTCAGGTTGAGCAGGTCGGGCGGCAGCTCGCGCAGGCCGATGATCTCGCCGTCGGCCAGGGCCACGGCGCGCTGGATGATGTTTTCGAGTTCGCGGACGTTGCCCGGGTAGTTATACTGGGTCAGGACCTCCATGGCCTGGGGCGAAATGGAGGCGACCGCCTTGCCGAACCGGGCGTTGAAGGTGGCCAGGAAGTGGTCGGCCAGGAGCGGGATGTCCTCGCGCCGCTCGGCCAGGGTGGGCAGGTAGATGCGCACCACGTTGAGACGGTAGAAGAGATCCTCGCGGAACTGCCCGGCGGCCATGGCCTCCTGGAGATCCCGATTGGTGGCCGCGATGATGCGGATGTCGAGGTCGATGGGCTGGGTGCCGCCCACGCGCAGGATGCGACGGTCCTGGATGACGTGAAGCAGCTTGACCTGCATGTTCAGGGGCATCTCGCCGATCTCGTCCAGGAAGACCGTGCCGCCGTTGGCCGATTCGAGCAGTCCGATCTTGGTGGCCGTGGCCCCGGTGAAGGCGCCCTTCTCGTGGCCGAACAGCTCGCTGGAGATAAGCTCCTCGGTGAATCCGCCGCAGTTGAAGGAGACGAAGGTCTTGCTCTTGCGCGGCGAGAGGTCGTGGATGGCCTTGGCCGCGCGCTCCTTGCCCGTGCCGGTGTCGGCCTGGAGCAGGACCGTGCAGTTGACCGGCGCGACCTTGCGGATCATGGCGAAGACGTCGAGCATGACCTGGCTGGCCCCGAGAAAGTCCTTCAGCGGCGGGACTTCGTCCAGGGCCTCCTTGAGCCGCCGGTTCTCCTCGCGCAGTTCGAGCTTTTCCAGGGCCTCCCGGGCCACGGCCCTGATTTCCTGCAACCGGAACGGCTTGACGATGTAGTTGGCCGCACCCTTGGCCGTGGCCTCCACGGCCGAGGCGATGGACCCGTGGCCGGTGATGATCACGGCCTCCACGTTCTCGAACCCGGTCTTGACCGCCTCCAGTATCTCGATGCCGTCCATATCCGGCAGCTTCAGGTCGATGAAGGCGAGCTGAAAGGGCCGTTCCGCCATGCGCGCCAAAAAGTTGTGGCCCAGCCCGAAAGTCTCCACTTCGAAGCCGAGCTTCTCCAGCGCCCTGCCGACCATTTTCGCCGCCTGCGCCTCGTCGTCGATAACCGCCGCGCGAAATCGCATCACGCCTCCTTGAAGTCGGGTTCGTCGGCCAGCACGGGCAAACAGACGGTAAACGTCGTGCCCGTTCCCTCCTCGCTGTGCACGTCGATGGCCCCGCCGTGCTTCTTGAGAATGCCGTAGATGATGGAAAGCCCCAGCCCCGTGCCCTTGCCCACCGGCTTGGTGGTGAAGAACGGGTCGAAGATACGGCTCAGGGTGTCCTTGTCCATGCCGCAGCCGGTGTCGGACACGTCCACGCACAGCCGTTCCCCGTCGCGCCGGACCCTGACGCCGAGGGTGCCGCCCTTTTCCATGGCCTGATCCGCGTTGAGAAAAAGATTGATGAAGACCTGTTGCAGGTAGTGCATGTCGCCGTGGATGTCCGGCAGCCCCTCGGGCAGGTCGGTCTGCACCTTGATACCGTTCAGGGAGAGCTGGTTGCCCACCAGCTTGAGGGTCTGGCGGATGACGTTGTTCATGCTCAACCGGGCCAGGGGCCGCTCCTCCTCGCGCGAGAAGTCCAGGAGGTTGCGGACCACCTCGGAGGCCCGGCCCGTCTCGTTGATGATATCGCCGAGCAATTCGCGGACCTCCTCCTCGGGCAGATCCTCCAGCTCCTCCAGGAGGGTGTCGGCGGTCAGGGAAACGTTGTTCAGCGGGTTGTTCAGCTCATGCGCGATGCCCGAGGTCAGGGTGCCGATGGAGACCAGCTTGCGGGCTTCGACGAGTTGCTCCTGGCGCTCGTCCAACTGGGCGGCCATGGACTGGAAGGCTGAGCGCATCATCATCGAGATGGGGTCCTGGCTGGTCAGGTGCTGGACAGCCTCGTAGTCGCCCTTGGCCACGCCGTCGGCGGCCCGCTGGACGTAATTCAAGCGGTCCAGGATCTTGCGCGCCTGCCAGAGATAGACCGCGGTAATGGATATGAGGATCAGGGACATAACCGCCAGGGGCATGAACAGGATGCGGTCCAGGGCGTCGTGGATGGTCTGCTTCTTGGTCGTGAGCAGGGACTGGGCCCCTTCCACCAGCCGGGCGCCGTGCTGCCGGGTATCGTCCGCCACGGACGCGTCGCCGTTGGCCAAGGCATGCAGCAGCCCGCGGTATTCGGCGATGTCGTCGAGCAGGCCGTCGTAGATCCCCCGGCCCGTGATCTCCTCGATCTTGGGCTTGAGCAGGGTCACGGTGTGCTCGGCGCGGTCCAGGTAGACCAGGGCCTCGCCCAGGCTGCCCGGCTCGGGGTAGAACATGAAGTTCTTCTCGTACCGCCGGGTCTCCAGGATGTCCGAGACCACGTCGTGGAACTCGTCCATGACGGTCAGCCGCTCACGGAAGGCCACGATGTTCCACCAATACATGCCCATGGTCAGGAGCATGAACAGGATAAAGGCGACGCCCACCAGAAGGACCTTGATCTTCAACGACTGCATATATGCTCCGAGAGTTTCCACGACGCCCGGCGGGGCAAGGGCCACACATGCGGCCCCGGAACGCCGGGGACAACGGGTACTTTCGCCCCAAACCGGCCAAAAAATCAACTTCGACCCTTCTCCCTGTTTTTATGCGGGTCATTACGACCCGACAAATGACCGCATTTGGGTCATTACGAAACGTAATGGGCTCGCGGCCGTCTCCGGTTTCTGGATCATTTCCCCCCGCCTGAGAAAATTCATGTCTTTCCCTCAAACGAGTGGTTTTGCAGCGCTAGTATTATATCAATATCATGCACGAAATAGGTGCTCAAACCCTGCTCCTCAAGGGCTGGCCCCGTATTTGCTCAAGCAGACATGCGGTCCAATATGTAAATCAAGAAGATTCCCATGAGCGCCATCAAGGCAACGAACCTTGTCGCGGTTGAAGAGACGGCCGCCGATCGCACGGCGGCCCTGGAATAAGCGTCGCAGGGCCCGGGCAACGGCATATCACGTTTCAGGAAATCCTATGCGCCGCATGGCCAGCGGATTGGCCGGGCGCGCCTGGCCGGAGTTCCAGCCAGGTGAAACAACGAGCCAACCATTCAAGGTGAAAGAAGTTATTGCGCCAAGCGTCTTGATAGGGGATGGTCAAAAGGATACAATTATACCAAAGGACTACACTGTGGACATATTCAAGTTCGCTATACCGGAAGTGATTTTCGGCCGGGGAAGCCTGCAATATGCCAGTATTTGCGCCAAACGTCTGGGGGCGTCCAAGATTTTCGTGGTCTCGGACCCCGGCGTGGAGAAGGCGGGCTGGGTGGAGGCCCTGCTCGACATCCTGCGCCGGGAAAACCTCGATTTCGTCTACTTCAACGACGTAATGCCCAACCCGCGCGACTTCGAGATCCAGAACGGGGCGGCGCTCTATCGTCAGGAGGAGGCGGACGTGGTCATGGCCCTGGGCGGCGGCAGCCCCATGGACGCGGCCAAGGGCATCGCCCTGATCGTCAGCAACGGGGGCTCCATCGCCGACTACGAGGGCGCCAACCTGGTGCGCCGCCCCCTGCCTCCCATGGTCTTCATCCCCACCACCATGGGCAGTGAGTCGAACATTTCCCAGTTCACGGTAGTCTCGGATATGGAACGGCGGGTCAAAATGACCATCATCAGCCGGACCCTGGTGCCGAACATCTCAATCACCGACCCGCTACTCCTGGAAACCCTGACCCGGGAGCAAATCATCCCGCCGCTGTTCGACTCCCTGGCCCATGCCGTGGAGTCCTACGTCTCGCCCATTGCGAATCCGTTCACCGAGTCGTGGAGCCTCAAGGGGCTGGACCTGCTCATGCAGCACATCCGCCCCGCTTTGGAATACCGTCGGCTGGAGGATCTCGAGCAACTGGCCATAGCGGGGACCTCGTCGGGCATGGCCTTCACCAACGCCAGCGTGGGACTCGGGCACGCCCTGGCCCACGCCCTGGGCGGCATGCACGACGTGGTCCACGGCATGGCCCATTCCCTGCTGCTGCCCAGCGTCATGCGCTACAACCTGCCCGTCTGCGAGGACAAGATGGCCAAGATGGGCGAAATCATCACCGGCAAGCGACTGAGGACCGCCGAGGCCACGGCCCTGGCGGGCATCGAAGCCCTGGAGCGGCTGCGCGAGGAGATCGGCCTCCCCTGCCGCCTGCGGGAGATACTGCCCGACCGGACCATGCTGCCCCAGGCCAGCCACAACGCGGTCAAGGACATCTGCCTGCTGACCAACCCCCGGCCGGCGGACTGGAAGGATATCCTGAACATCTACTACGAGATGTGGTGACATGACCAAGGAAAACGGTAACGGCGACCCCGTCCCCGGGACCCGCGCGCGCCTTGAGGACATCATCGGCATCGAGTCCATCAAGCTCGGGTTCTTCAAGGAAGTCCAGAAGACCATCAACGAGCTCAAGGCCTCGAACATCGAGCTGGAACAGAAGCGGCGCGACGTCCAGGACATCCTCAACGGCATCCCGGACGTGGTGGCCGTGGTCTCGCCGGACTACCTTGTGCTCTCGGTGAACAGCGCCTTTTCCGACACCTACGGCGACCGCGATCCCATCGGCTTGCCCTGTTACAAGGTCTTCAAGGGCGCCAAGCGGCCCTGTTCGCCCTGCCCCCTGGTCATGACCCGGGAAGAGGGCCGCAAGGTCTGCCGCCAATTGCAGATCATGAACGTAGACGGCGAAAACCGGCAAATCGAGTGTTCGGCCGCGCTCATGCCCGGCACCGGAGAAACCCCGGGCAAGGTCCTGCTTCTGCATCGCGACGTCACCGTGGAAAAGCAGTACCAGGCCAAATATTTCCAGGCCGAGCGCATGGCCACCGTGGGCGTGCTGGCGGAGGGCGTGGCCCATGAGATCAACAACCCCCTGACCTCCATCCGGGGGTTCGCCGAGGCCCTCTATAGCCATCTCGAGCGGATGGGAGGCTGCCTTAAGGGCGGCGAGCCGTGCGTGGAACTACTTGAAACATATGACGAATACCTGGACATCATACTCAAGGAATGCCACCGCTGCTCGGAGATCGTCCAGAATCTGCTCAGCTTCGGGCACCGCGACGTGCGCACCATGTCCATCGTCAATATCAACAATCTCATCCTCAACTGCCTGAAGCTGCTCCACCCCCGCCTATCCGCCCTGCCGCCCGGGATCATCCGGCTGGCCCTGTCCGAGGAGGAGCCGTGCGTCATGGGCCATCCCGGCGAGCTGATGCAGGTGGCCCTGAACCTGATCCTCAACGCCCTGTACGAGATACGCGACATCGGGACCATCGACATCTCCACCCGGGTGAACGGAAGCATGATCCTGCTGCGGGTCTCGGACACGGGCGGGGGCATCGCGCCCGAGGTCATCGACAAGCTCTTCGAGCCGTTCTTCACCACCAAACCAGCGGGCCAGGGCATCGGCATCGGCCTGTCCACCTGTTACAACATCATCATGAAGCACGGCGGCGAGATCACCGCCTCGAACGCCCCCGGCGCGGGTGCGATCTTCGAGGTCATCCTGCCCTTGCTTGAGGAATAACGTCATGGCGAAGCCAGAGATCAACCGCGTCCTGGTAGTGGACGACGAGCCCTTCATCCGCAAGCTGGCCGAACGCGAGCTGGCCCGGCCGGGCAGGGAAGTGACCACTGCGGCCACGGCGGCCCAGGCCCTGCGCCTGGCCAAGCGGGGCGGTTTCGACGTGGTCCTGTTGGACGTGCGCCTGCCCGACGGCAACGGCAACCGGTTGCTGGAGCATTTCCGCGAGACCCTGCCCGATGTGGAGGTCATCATGATCACCGGCTACACCCAGGTGGACAGCGCGGTGGAGGCCATGAAAGCCGGGGCCTACGACTACGTGACCAAGCCGTTTTCCCTGGATCGCATGAACCTGCTCGTGGACCGGGCCTTCCAGCGTCGGCTCATGCAGCGGGAACTGCGCAGCCTGCGCCGAACCAAGGGAGGCAAGCCGAGACAGCCGATCATCGGGACCTCGGCTCCCATGCGCCAGATAGGCTTCCTGGTGGACAAGGTAGCGCCCACGGACGCCCCCGTGCTCATCACCGGCGAAAGCGGCGTGGGCAAAAACGTGGTCGTCAACGTCCTGCACGACCGCAGCGCCCGGGCGGACATGCCGCTCATCATCAAGAACTGCGGCGCATTCAACAAGGAACTGTTGCGCAGCGAGTTGTTCGGCTACTGCAAGGGAGCCTTCACCGGAGCCGACTCCTCCCAGGAAGGCGTCCTGGCCCAGGCGGACAAGGGGACCCTGTTCTTCGACGAGGTGGGCGAACTGCCGCTGGAGGTCCAGGCCATGCTCCTGCGCGTTTTCGAGTCCCAGCGCTACCGCCGCGTGGGCGACCGCGAAGAGCGCGGCGTGGACGTGCGATTCCTGTTCGCCACCAACCGCGACTTGGCCCGGGAAGTGGAGGACGGCCGCTTTCACGAGGCCCTCTACCACCGGCTGAACGTCTTCCGCATCGACATCCCGCCGCTTCGGGAGCGCAAGGAGGACATCCCCCCGCTCATAGAGCACTTCCTGCACAACCTCTACCCGGACCGGCCACCCTATCGGCTGTCCAAGCGGGCCGGGCAGAGCATGATCACCTACAACTGGCCGGGCAATGTCCGCGAACTGCGCAACGTCATCGAACGGGGCATCATCCTGGCCGAGAACGATCTGATCACCACCAAATGCCTGCCCTCGGACATCGCCCGTTCCCTGGAGGAAGGCGAGAACTGCGCTCCGCTGCCCACCCTGGAGCAGCAGGAAAAGCGCTACATCCTGCGGGTCATGGAACATGTCGGCCAAAACCGCACCCAGGCGGCGCGCATCCTCGGCATCGGACGCAAGACCCTGTACCGCAAGTTGCTCGCCTTCGCGGAGAAGTAGGCTTCCCGGAGCCATTCCCGCGCCCGCCGGACGCCCCGAACCAGTAATCGGCCCAGGCGAAGAGCCGGTGGCTTTTCCCGCCCGAACAGGCTATCCTCGGCGGCGGATCGACGACCCGCTCAGGGAGGAGTGTTTCCGATGCAGAACCTTTTCGCCCCGCACCTTATGGACATCATCTGCCTGGCGGCGTCCGCCGGGCTCTTCTCGTCCCACCACCTGTACGTGCGCCACAAACTCAAGACCAATCCGACCTATTCCCTGTACGGTGCCACCACCCTGGCCAGGACGGCCTGGGTGGTCAACGTCATGGAGGAGAAAAACGACATCCTGGCCGTGCAGACCCTGCGCAATTCGACCATGGCCGCCACCTTCCTGGCCTCCACCTCCATCCTCCTGGCCGTGGGGCTGCTGACCCTGTCCGGCCAGGCCGACAAGCTGGGCGAGACCTGGCATGCCCTGAACCTCTTCGGCTCCAGGGCGGAAAGCACCATCACCCTCAAGCTCCTGGTCATCCTCGGGAACCTGTTCATCGCCTTCTTCAACTTTTCATTCGCCATCCGGCTGTTCAGCCACGTCGGTTTCTTGATCAACACCCCGCCCGAGGAAGGGAGCTACGGGGCGTCCATCACCTTCGTGGCCATGGAGCTGAACAAGGCGGGCAGCTATTTCCACATGGGCATGCGCGCCTACTACTTCCTGGTGCCGCTCATCTTCTGGCTGTTCAGTCCCCTGTTCATGCTCGTGGCCACCATCACCCTGGTGGCGCTCATGTCGCGGATCGAAAAAACCCCGCCCCTGGACTGCGAATACCTCGGGGGCCTGTTCAAGAATTCCTGTCCCATGCCGCGCGAATAGGCCTGTTCCCGACCGGGCGGGAGCTCAGGAGACCACCCAGACCGTATGGGCCTTGGCGTGGTGGACGAGCTTGTTGAAAACACTGCCGAACAGAAATTCCCCGGCTTTGGACACGCCTCTGCGCTCGGCGACCAATGTGCCGTAGCCGCCCTCATCGGCTATATCCAAAATCTCCAAGGAGCGGTTTCGGCCGTGGCTGCAATCCACCGCGCCCTCGGGCCGAGCCGCGCAACTATCGATGTATTGGCTGCAAATCTCCTCGGCGGCCAGGCCCCCCGCTTCCAGAACGGCCCTGACCTGGTCGAGAAAGGCCCGCATGACCGGGGAGTGCTCAAGGCACTGCCCGGACCAGGCATCCTTGACCAGATCGCCCATGCTCCAGACCTGCTTGTCCGCGCAGTAAATGAGGATATTGCCCAAGCCGAAGGTATCCAGGCCGTAGGGATTCTCGTGAAATTCGAAGAGGTGGGCGAAATCGACCCAGCGGATCGCCCTGTGCCGTACTCGACGAACAAGTGGTCACGCCGGAAGGCCATAGACGTACTTGCCGATCTTGCGGCCTGGACAATATCCATGAATTGCGTGGTGTCCGTGAAGACCTTGCCGCGCGCCGGACGGGGAACTCCGGCATATATCGCTCCACCAGCCCCCGACCTCCTCGGGCATGGCGGACCTCGCCTGACCGGTTCCCGGAGGAATGTCCGACTCTGTCACAAGATCCGGCCGGGGAGCGGACGACAAGCATCCATTCCGGCGGGCGGCCGGGATGGCGCGGGCGGCTACCGCACGGTCAGGCGGCGGCGCAGGGTCTGGGGGTAATCGGTGATGATGCCGAAGCAGCCCGCATCCAGGAGGGACAGGGCCCGGTCCATGTGATTGACCGTGTACGGAGAGACATGGATGCCCACCCCGGCCAATCTGCGGACCAATGCCTCGTCCAGGATGGCCTCGTCCGGATGATAGCCCACCGCGCCCAGATCGGCGAGGTAGCGCTCGATGTCCTCGGGATGGCGCTCCTCCACCAGGGCGGCCAGGGGAATCTCCGGGGCCAGGCGGCGCACCTCGGCGAGGTAATCGTGGTTGAAGGATGAAATCAGGATAAGGTCCTCGGCCTTGGCCTCGCGGATCTGGCGCAGGACCTGGGAAACGATGGACAGATCGCCGGGGGCGTAGGACAGATCCTTGATTTCCAGGTTCATGGGAAAGTCGTTGCGCCGGGTGAAGGCCAGGGCCTCCTCCAAGGTGGGGATGCGCTGGCCGCGCATGCGTCCGAGGTCGGCCTCGCGCACTTCGCCGCGCGCGATGGTCCCGTAAGGGTCCTGGGCCGCGAACCACGACCCCGCGTCCAGGGAGCGCAGTTCTTCCAGGGTGAACCGATGCACGGGCCACGGCGCACGCTCGCAGAACTCGGGCCGGGCGGACACGTCCGTGGTCCGGCCCAGGTCGTCGTCGTGAAAGACCACCAGTTTGCCGTCGGCCGTCCGCTGCACGTCCATCTCCCAAAAATCGGCGCCCAGCACCATGCCGAGCTCGGCGGCCAGCATGGTGTTTTCGGGAGCCAGGGAACGCGCGCCGCGATGGGCGCCGACATAACCGCCATTTTGCAGATGATCGAAGAACATCAATCCGTCTTCCTGTTGAAATAAAAATTGACCAGGGCGAGCAGCGAGGTGCCCATGATGAGCATCAACGAAACCGCGTTGATGACCGGAGTGGAACCGTCGCGCACCTGGAGATAGAGGTTGATGGGCAAAGTCGGTTCCGAGCCGACCAGAAACAGCGTGGTGTTGAAGTTCTCGAAGCTCATCAGGAAGGCCACGGCCCCGGCCCCGACGATGGCGGGCCGCAGATATTTAAGCGTGATATGCCAGATGACCCCGAACTGGGTGGCCCCGAGATTCAGGGCGGCCTCCTCCAGCGAGGTGTCGAACTTGCGCAGGCGGGCCGAGACCACCAGGGTGACGAAGGTGGAGATGAACGAGAACTGGCCCAGCACCACCAGCCAGAAACTCGGACGAAAGATATCGAAATCCAGGCCGAAGGTCTCGTCGAAAAAGATGCCCGCCGTGTTGGCCGCGAGCAGTTGGGAGATGCCCAGGATCACGCCGGGGACGACCAACGGGGCGAGCATAAGCAGGTAAAGCAGCCCCTTGAAGCGAAAGTGTTCCTTCTCGAACAGGAAGCTCGCGCAGGTGCCGACCACCACGCTCAGGATGGACACGAAGAAGGCGGTCTCGAAGCTGGTCAGGATGGCCCGCAGGTTCTGCTCGTCGTGGAACAGCCCCACCCGGTCCGGGCCGTCGGCCAGGAACCAGTCCAGGCTGAACCCTTGCCATGGCAGGGACGGAAAATCCGAGTTGTTGAAGGCCAGCACGCAGGTGACCACCAACGGCGCGAACAGAAAAACGAAATAAAGGACGATGAACCCGTTGAAGGCCCAGTCGTATCCTTTGGAACGCGGCAGGGAGCGGATCATGAAGCCACCTCCCCGAGTTTCTGGCCCGACAGTTTGAGGCCCGCCCAGATGATCAGGGAACTCAGGACCAGGAGCAGGAAACCGAAGGCCGAACCCTGGTTCCAGTTGAAGCTGGCGATGAACTGATTGTAGATCTGCTCGGTGAACCACAGGGAGTTCTTGCCGCCCATAAGGTTCGGGGTCAGGTAATTGCCCAGGGTGAGCATGAAGACCACGATAGCCCCGGAGGTAATGCCCGGCTTGCAGTGCGGAATGATGATGGTTCGCCAGATGGCCGTCTTGCGCGCCCCCAGGTCGTGGGCCGCCTCGATGAGGCTGTCGTCCAGGCTGTCCATGACCGAGACCAGGGGCACGACCATGAAGAGCATGGAGGTATAGACCAGCCCCATGATCATGGTTGCGTCGTTGTAGAGCAGCTCCACGGGCCTGTGCAGGATGCCGAGCTTGACCAGGAAGAAATTGAGCACGCCGGACTCGCGCAGCAGGATCATCCAGCCGTAGATGCGCACCAGCTCGCTGACCCAGAACGGCAGGAGGATGAGAATCATCAACGCGCCCTGGATCCGGACCCGGGCCAGCTTGGAGATATAGAAGGCCACGGGCATGGCCAGGATTAGGGTGATGCCGGTGGTCACGATCGCATAGAGCGCGGTGCGTACAAAGGTCAGCCAATAGATGGGCTCAGTGAAGAAATTCAGGTAGTTCTGAGCCGTCCAGACTATGTCGCCGTAGTCGTTCTCGCCCCGGAAGCTCATGAGCAGCAGGTCGATGTGCGGCAGGACGATGAGCAGCAGGAGCCACATGAGCACCGGGGCCAGGAATATCCAGAAGGCAAGACGCGACCGGGGCAAGGCGCTAATCCCCCGCCCGGAAGCAGATGCCCGACTCCGGGTGCCAGCCCACGCACACTTTGTCGCCGGGCCGGATGTGGTCGAACTTGCGGTTTTGCGGCAGGGTGACGATCAGTTCTCGATCCTCGCCGGTAACCGTGAGCAGGCGGCTGTTGGCCCCGTCGAAGAGGATGGACTTGACGGTCACGTCGAAGGTGTTCAGCCCGGCGCACTCACGGGGCTCGATGCGCATGGCCTCGGGCCGGAGGAATAGATCCACCCGCTCACAGCCCGCGCAGGAGGCGTGCGCCCGGGTATGGAAGGCATATCCCTCGTCGGTCGCGATGAGCACCTCGCCGCGATCCAGGGTCTGGGTGACCGTCCCGCGCCACCGGTTGTTGTCGCCCACGAACTCGGCCACAAAGGGGGTCTCGGGCTGGCCGTAAAGCTCCTGGGGCGTGCCCACCTGCTCAAACCGGCCGTTGTGCATGACCGCCACGTGGTCGGACATGACCAGGGCCTCGGACTGATCGTGGGTGATGTAGACGAAGGTCGTGCCCACTTTGGCCTGGAGCTTCTTCAGCTCCACCTTCATCTGCTCACGCAGCTTCAGGTCCAGCGCGCCCAGGGGCTCGTCCAGAAGGAGCACCGAGGGCTCCAAGACCAGGCAACGGGCGATGGCCACGCGCTGTCGCTGGCCGCCGGAAAGCTGTTCGACCCGCTTGTCGCCGAAGCCGGGCAATCCGACCCGCTCCAGGATGGCCTCGGTCCGCTTCCGGACCTCGGCCCCGGCCACGCCGCGCCGTTTCAGGCCGAAGGCCACGTTCTCGGTCACGTCCATCATGGGGAACAGGGCCAGATGCTGAAAAACCAGGTTCACGGGACGCCGGTTGGGCGGCACCCCGAGCATATCGCGGCCGCGGATCTCGATGCTCCCGGAACTGGGATTCTCGAATCCGGCAATCATGCGCAAAAGCGTGGTCTTGCCGCAGCCGGACGGGCCGAGAATGGAAAAAAACGACCCGTCGGGCACGTCGAAGGACACGCCGTCCACGGCAGTGAACTCGCCGAAACGCTTCACCAGGGCTCGGACAGAAAGATCATTGGTCATAGGCGTCAATTGGTTGTGTACGGAATGAGGCGGAGAGCCTCGTCGGCTCCCCGCCTCGTGCTGTCGTCTTGCACCGGGTCAGACTAGTTGGAGGCCTTGATCTTGTCCAGAACTTTGCCTTCCAGGCTTTCGAGCTTGGCCGGAACCGGCGGATACCACTTGATGTTGTCGATGACATCCTGCGGGAAGGAGCGGCTGAAGTTGTCGGCCACGGCCTTGGTTGTGTATTCGAGCGCGCCCTGGGACGCGGTGGCATACTTTTCCTGGGAGGAGAAATAGCCGCAGTTCTCGGGCTTCATCATGAAATTGATCCACTTGTAGGCGGCGGCCACGTTCTCGGCCTTGGCCGGGATGGCGAAGGTGTCGATCCAGCCGAGCGCGCCCTCCTTGGGAGCCTTGAAGTCGATGGCCGAATTGTCGCCGTGGAGTTTCCACCCGCCCGCGTCCCAGGCCATGGCCACAAAGACTTCGCCGGAACGCATGGACTCGATGAGCGCGTCGCCGTTGGCCCAGTAGTTCTGGACGATGGGCTTGGCCTCGATCAGGGTGTCGGCCACCTTGTCGAGCATGGCCTTGTAGCCCTTGACGTCGGCGTACAGGGCGAATGGGTCATAGCCCAGGGCGAATCCCATGGCGATGAGGGTCGGGCGCTTCAGCCGGTAGCTCACCCGGCCCTTGTACTTGGGGTCGATGAGGGCCTTGAAGGAGTCCACGCCCGGCGCCTTGTCATTGTTGACGATCAGGCCGGAGGTGCCCCAACAGAAGGGCACGGCGTAGGACTCACCGTCCACCAGGGTGTTCTTCTTGACCGCCTTGAGCATGGACGGAATGAACAGTTTGGAATCAATCTTGGCGTAGTCAAGGGGCTGATAAATGTGGAACTTCTCCTGGACCGACGAGATGCGGTCCTGGGAAGGTTGGACCAGGTCGAAGCCCGCGCCGCGGGTGGCGCGCAACTTGGCGATCATCTCCTCGTTGTTGGAAAAAGTCACCTCGACCTTGATGCCGGTTTCCTCTTCGAACTGCTCGACGAGCTTCTGGGGCGCATAGCCCTTCCAGGTCAGGAGTTTGAGCGTTTCGGCCCGCGCCGTCCCGGCGAAAGCGAACATTGCCAGCAGGAAAACCACGAAAATCCGTTTCATCATCATCTCCATTTGCACGTGTTGGGTTGATTCGGACGTTTGTTACAGTCATCCGGCCCGTTGCGCAATATCGCTTTGTTACAAACGCATTAACTTATCACTTCGCCCGGCGAGCGCCCGGCCGAATCCAGGGCCAGGGCGTCGTCCACCTTGAGGGCCACGCCGGACAGGCCGCGAATGTCCTATAATGGCAAAACGCGACGAGGCCGGGTCATTCCTGGTCCGGCAAGCCCTCAAAGACCGGCACGGCTTCCAGGCCGTTGTCCCAATCGGCCCTGCGGGCGTGAAAAATGTGCCCATCGGGCCGGATCGGCACCTCGGTGTCCAGACTCCCGGCGGGCACGACCAGAAGCGCGCCGTCCATCTGAACGTTCGGCAGGGCCGAACCGCAAATGGTGCAGAAACTCTTGATGTGCCCCGTGCCGTTGAAATCGAAGGTCCGCACCAGATCCTCGCCGCGCAGCCAGTGCAGACGGGCCGTGGACGAAAACAGATTGGCCGCGTGGGCCGAGCCGGTGTCCTTGCGGCAACGCTCGCAGTGACACAGATAGAATTGCTCGAAATCCCCTTCCACCTCAAATTGCACGGCCCCGCACAGGCAGCCGCCGACATGTTTCCCGGACATACGCATTCCTCACCTCGCCCGGCCAACCCGAAAGGGCGGCCGTCGCGCGTTATCGGTCTATCCCCGCCTCGGGGGGAGGTTCAGGCAGGCCATGGCGCAACGGGCGAACAACTCCACGCCGGGAACCAGACACGCCTCGTCGAAATCGAAACGGGGATTGTGGTGCCCGGCGGCCAGATCACTGCCGAGCAGAAGGTAGGCCCCCAGGCCGCCCCGAGCCTGCACCGCGCCGAGCAGCAGAGCGAAATCCTCGCTGGCGCGCATATCGACGCCGTCCCGGATGTCGGAGAAGCACCCCATGGCCTCGGCCGCGCGGCGCACCACGGCCACCACCCCGGGGTCGCTCCGGCCGCTGGGCGACCGGCCCGCCACCATGATTTCATGGTCCACGCCGTACATCATAGCCGCCCCGGCCACGACCTCCCGCGCCCGTTCAAAGACGAAACGGTCGATCTCGGTGGTCCGGCCGCGCGTCTCGGCCTGGAGCTCGGCCTTGGCGGGGATGACGTTGCGCCCCTGCCCGGCGTGGAGCGTTCCCACGGTGATCCGCGACGCCCCTTGCCCGTGGCGCGAAATGGCGTGCAGATTCAAGGCCGCGTTGGCTGCGGCCAGCAGGGCGTTGCGCCCCTGCTCCGGAGCCGCTCCGGCATGGGCCGCCATCCCGGTGAAGACCGCGTCGAATTTGGTGGTGGCCAAAAATCCCTCCACGCCGCAGACCACCTGCCCGGTTTTGGGCGCGCGCAGCCCGATGTGCCCGCCCAGGAGGTAATCAACGCCGTCGAGCACGCCCGCGTCCGCCATGGGCCCGGCCCCGCGCACGCCCTCCTCGCCGGGTTGAAATATCAGCCGGACCGTGCCGCGCAAGCGATCCCCGAGAGTGGCCAGAATCTCGGCCACGCCCAGCCCGATGGCCGTATGCCCGTCGTGACCGCAGGCGTGCATGGCCCCCGCGTTGACCGAGCCGAAGCCCTCGCGGTGGGGCCGGTGACCGTCGTCACGGGCCTCGTCCAGGTCGTTGGCGTCCATGTCGAAACGCAGGGCCACCACCGGACCGGGGCCGAAGCAACGCTCGCCAACCACCCCGGTCAGACCACCCGCCATGCGCCCTATAAGCGCCGGGTCGCCGCCTTGGGCCGCCGCCCGCTCCATATGGGTCGCCAACTCTCCGGCCGGGGGCGCGCCGAGCATGGATTCACGGCGCACCACCTCCCCGCCCAGGCGAACCGCATACCCGGCCGCCGCAAGCGCCCGGGCCGCCAGGGAAGCGGTCCGAAACTCGGTCCAGGCCGTTTCCGGGTACTTGTGCAGGTCGCGCCGCCGGGCGATGAGTCCGTCCGCAAGCCCGGCCGCCAGCCGGCCGATATCCGTGGTCGCGTGATCCGTCATGTCCTTCCTCCGTTCGAGCGTTTCCCTGTTGTGGCCCAACGGACGGCCAAATGCAAAGGGCTACGCGCAATCCTGAACGCCCCCGGACGCGAAACGGCCCGGAAGGATCGCCTTCCGGGCCGTCGCCACCCGGCCAGAGGCCGGGATAATTCATTTCGCGCCGGGCCGTTATCCGGCCCGATGCCTAGTCGTGGTTATGGCCGTGGCCGTCGCCGTCGTCGTGGGCATGATCCACGCTGTGGCTGTGCGTGCCGTGGCCGTGCTCATGCTCGCCCTCGGGCCCGTGCTCATGGCCGTGGCTGTGCGAGTGACTGTGCACATGGCAGTGTTCGTGAACATGAGTAGTGCCGTCCTCGTGGGTATGCTCGTGCACATGGCAGTGCTCGTGTTCATGCTCGTGCTCATGCGCCACCTTGTCGCCGTGGGCGTGCTTGTGAGCCACCTTATCCTTGCCGAGATTGCATCCGCAGTCCTTGCACATGATGTCGCTCCTTGGGGCTGAAGTGTTCCGTCTACATAGAGTATGTATTCGATTTCCCCCCGGGACAAGTCCCGCAAGAAAATTCTTTTCATGTCCAGCCCAAGAGACCCCCGCCCGACGAGTGACACGCTTTCGCACGAAAGCCGCATCCGTCCGCGCCCAGGCGCACGATCCGCCGCCCGGTGCCGGAATCAGCCGTCCAGTCCGGCCACGTAGTCCATGATGGCCTGGGCCGAACGCTTGGAACGGCTCACGGCCTCGGCCACGGTTTTGGCCCCGGTGACCACGTCGCCCGAGGCGAACACGCCATCACGGGTGGTCCGGCCGTCCTCGTCGGTGATAATCAGACCCGTCTTGCCCACTTCCAGGCCGACCAGGTTGGAGCGCGGGGCCTGGCTGACCGCGATGAAAGTCGAGTCGGCCTTGAACAAAAACTCCGAGCCCTCCACGGGCTCCACCCGCGACCGGCCGTCTTCGCCTTCCACGACCCGTGTGTCCACACAGATCACGCCTGCATCAACCAACTCCTCGGGGGAGGTGTAAAAGCGGAAACGGACGCCATCCACCTTGGCGTACTCGTACTCGTACTTGGTGGCGGTCATGTCCGCCTCGCCCCGGCGGTAGAGCACGGTGACCTCGTTGGCGCCCTTGCGCAGGGCGGTCCGGGCCACATCCATGGCCACGTTGCCCGCACCGATGACCGCGACCCGGGAACCCAGGGTGTAGACGCCGGGATTCTGGAGATAATGGATGGCGTAGTGCACGTTGCCCAGGGTCTCGCCCTTGAGGCGCAACGGCTTGGGATTCCAGACCCCGGTGCCGATGAAGACCGCTTTGTAGTCGTCCCGGAACAGGTCGTCGAGGCCGATGACCGGCCCGATGAGCGTGTTGGGCCGGATCTTCACCCCCAGGCCCAGGAGCTTCTCCTTGAGCTTTTCGAGGATGTCCTTGGGCAGACGGAAATCCGGGATGCCGTATTGGAGCACTCCGCCGATCCTCTCCTTGGATTCGAACAGGGTCACGTCGAATCCCTGCCGGGCCAGGATAATGGCCACGGTGATCCCGGCCGGGCCGGACCCGACGACGGCAATGCGCTTGGCGTTGTTGCCGTTTTCCGGCCGCTCGGGCTGGAACTGCTCCAGATAATAGCGGGAGATGTATTGCTCGATGCTGCTGACCTGAACCGGCGCACCCTTTCTGCCCAAGATACAATGTCCTTCGCAGAACCGCTCGTGCGGACAGATCAGCGAACAGATCGAGGTCAAGGGGTTGTTGTCGAACAACAACGCGCCCGCCTTGCGCATGTCGCCCTCAAGCAGGGCCTCGACCATGCGGTTGGCCGGAGTCGATACGGGACAGCCCTTGCTGCACTGCGGCTTGCGGCATTGCAGGCAGCGCGCCGCCTCTTCTATGATGTGTTTACCCATTCCCTTTCCTTCTGGATTGTCGGTGTGACCCGGCGGACCGGACAGACAGATGGTCCTACAGCAAGTCCCGGCCGTGTGCAATTCCTGGATGCCCGCCACAACGCGGGGGGAATTTCCCCCGGCAAACGCCCCGAAGCAAGGCGCATGGCCATGACCGACAAAATCCTTCGGAAGGATGGGGCCGTTTCGGCCCAATGGACAGCACCTGCGTCGATTCACCAACACGTTGCAATAAGTGGAATATTTTCAAACAGACAGGACCGAAGCGCCCGTTCTGGATACGACAACGCGCTCATGCGATACGTCGATGCGAACAACATGTTTAATAGAACAGGATAATTGACATGCCAATGGGAGCGCAATAATAGATTCCCCCTGCCCGGAATGCCGTGCAAATTCCCTGTCCGCAAGGCTCGGGCCCCCGCCCTGGCCCGATAATCACGAGGCTGCCATGCACTATTATCTCTGCATCGACGATACCGACAACCTGGAGACCAAGGGCACCGGCTGGCTGGCCGAACAGGCCTGCAACGAGATGAAGGACCTGGGGCTGGGTTCGTTCTCGGCCATCAGCCGCCACCAGCTCTTCGTCCACGAAGACGTGCCCTACACTTCGCACAACAGTTCCCTGTGCGTGGAGGTGGGAGATTGCGGCGCCCCCGAACCGATCCTCCGCCACATGCGGACGTTTCTCGAACGCAACGCCGCGCCCGGCTCCGATCCCGGTTTGTGTCTGGTTCCCGAGACCCTGTCCGGCGAGGCCCGGAAACGGCTCATCCGCTTCGGCAACGATGCCAAGCGCACGGTGCTGAACAAGGGGCTGGCCTACGGACTGGCGGGGGAACTGGGCGTGCACCTGTCCGAACACGGCGGCACGGGCGACGGAGTGATCGGCGCCCTGGCGGGCGCGGGACTGCGCATGGGCGGCGAAGATGGCCGCTATCGGGGCTGGCACCACCTGGGCCCCGAAGGATCGGCCCTGCCCGCCGGGGAGATCGCCCGACTGTGCGGCGCCCACCACATCCAGGACCAGGCGGGCACCGAAGTGGCCGCCGACACCCCTGTCCTGCTCCAGGAACGCATCAAGCTTATCCGCCGTCACGGCCTGGCCGTGCTCCTGGCCCGACCCGACAAACCGGGCGGAACCCTGCGTTTGCTGCACAAGAGCGAACTGAAGGCATATTGATCCCACGGCCCGCCCGGCCCTGAAACAACGAGAGCCGGGGACACCCCGGCCCTCCTCCGCCCGATAGCCCCATCCACGCCCCCGGGTGGGGGGCGACTAATCGAGATTACGCGGATCGGTTTGCTCACGTAGTTTCAATCCACGCCCCGGGTGGGGAGCGACCAGGCTACGCTCGGGCATGCCCGCTTGATGTACTTGTTTCAATCCACGCCCCCGGGTGGGGGGCGACCGGCAAACTGGACGGAGACGCCCTACGTGTTTGACGTTTCAATCCACGCCCCCGGGTGGGGGGCGACACCGACTCACGAAAGATAGGGATGTATTCGTGCTGTTTCAATCCACGCCCCCGGGTGGGGGGCGACCTGGACTCCGGCCCTGCAACTGCTGCCCGCCCCTGTTTCAATCCACGCCCCCGGGTGGGGGGCGACCTTGATCAAAATACGATATATCCTTGCGGGCATCGTTTCAATCCACGCCCCCGGGTGGGGGGCGACATGACGAGTTCAACGAGCGGTTTGTGACCGAGGAGTTTCAATCCACGCCCCCGGGTGGGGGGCGACGCGGTCATGCAGGTTGCCAACTTACCGCTGGAGTAGTTTCAATCCACGCCCCCGGGTGGGGGGCGACCGCATTTGGCCTGGGCAAGACGCTCATGCAGTTGGTTTCAATCCACGCCCCCGGGTGGGGGGCGACTCGAACTGCTTGTTGAAGGTCGCCTTCAGGTTGGTGTTTCAATCCACGCCCCCGGGTGGGGGGCGACTACCAGGTCTCCAACGTCTGGGGCGAGTGGGGCGTTTCAATCCACGCCCCCGGGTGGGGGGCGACTAGCCAAAGCACGCACACCCCCCCGGCCGGGTGCGTTTCAATCCACGCCCCCGGGTGGGGGGCGACACCAATCCATGATAGCAACCTGGACGTCTACCAGGTTTCAATCCACGCCCCCGGGTGGGGGGCGACATGGCAAAGGAAAAAACGGTTCACCTGAGTGTCCGTTTCAATCCACGCCCCCGGGTGGGGGGCGACGTTGTATGTATGACCTTGGGAGATCAAGTAGTTGTTTCAATCCACGCCCCCGGGTGGGGGGCGACGATCTGGGTCAGGGTGATGACGACAGCGCAACCGTTTCAATCCACGCCCCCGGGTGGGGGGCGACCATGGGCGACGATCGTATGCGGGTCATGTTCCAGTTTCAATCCACGCCCCCGGGTGGGGGGCGACAATTCCCGCTCCGGTCTTTGTTGCCCGAGCTACGGTTTCAATCCACGCCCCCGGGTGGGGGGCGACTTTAGACCTGGACCCCCTCCCCTCCTTTCGATCCAGTTTCAATCCACGCCCCCGGGTGGGGGGCGACGCGCTGACCGGCGGGGCCTCCCATCCGGTTGCCCGGTTTCAATCCACGCCCCCGGGTGGGGGGCGACGACATCCGGCTCGTCGCCCGGGGGCGCATCAGCCAGTTTCAATCCACGCCCCCGGGTGGGGGGCGACACAGCCGATCTAGCGGTATGAACGTCGACTACTGGTTTCAATCCACGCCCCCGGGTGGGGGGCGACGGCTTGCCGCCGACATCTCCCAGGCCGTTGACGAGTTTCAATCCACGCCCCCGGGTGGGGGGCGACTAGGAGCTGCCATCGGGTACAGCCTATTTTGCAGGTTTCAATCCACGCCCCCGGGTGGGGGGCGACCTGATTATCCAGCATCTGACCAACCGGCCATCCCGCGTTTCAATCCACGCCCCCGGGTGGGGGGCGACCGCCGAGCTCGCAGGAGGCGACCCCCTCAAGCGGGTTTCAATCCACGCCCCCGGGTGGGGGGCGACAAGCGGTTCCGGGCGGCCTGTATGCGGGGCGGGATGTTTCAATCCACGCCCCCGGGTGGGGGGCGACGCGGGTGAGCGCGGACAGCGAGACCTTGCAGGTCCAGTTTCAATCCACGCCCCCGGGTGGGGGGCGACCATTAGACGGGCAGCACATATACTCAATGCTCGAGTTTCAATCCACGCCCCCGGGTGGGGGGCGACCAGTGGGGGGACCTCGCTATGCAGCGACCGGGCCCGTTTCAATCCACGCCCCCGGGTGGGGGGCGACGTTGCCGAGGCCGAAAGCGTGCTTTGCCTGGGACAGTTTCAATCCACGCCCCCGGGTGGGGGGCGACATCCCGCCGAACAATAACATATCCATCATACCCGGTTTCAATCCACGCCCCCGGGTGGGGGGCGACAATTTGCCTAATATGCGGCGGCCCCATGATTAAGGTTTCAATCCACGCCCCCGGGTGGGGGGCGACCCGGTGGGAGACTCGGATACAGCCTCTGGTGCAGGTTTCAATCCACGCCCCCGGGTGGGGGGCGACGGACGCATACATCGCCGCCGTGTTGCCGGAGTCCGTTTCAATCCACGCCCCCGGGTGGGGGGCGACCCGTCCATCTTCGACACGTCCGAAGAGATTCTGGCGTTTCAATCCACGCCCCCGGGTGGGGGGCGACGGACGGCGTTTCCCGCATCATTCTTCGGCACCTTGTTTCAATCCACGCCCCCGGGTGGGGGGCGACCATGGAGTTCTCAACCTGGATCGCAGCCTCTTCCCCGTTTCAATCCACGCCCCCGGGTGGGGGGCGACACCTCAATATCGGTGCGGATGCCCAGAGTGCGGAGTTTCACTCCACGCCCCCGGGTGGGGGGCGAGCGTGATAAAGCATTTGCGGGCAGGGTATGAGGCCGTTTCATTCCACGCCCCCGGGTGGGGGGCGAGCGTGATAAAGCATTTGCGGGCAGGGTATGAGGCCGTTTCATTCCACGCCCCCGGGTGGGGGGCGAGCGTGATAAAGCATTTGCGGGCAGGGTATGAGGCCGTTTCATTCCACGCCCCCGGGTGGGGGGCGAGCGTGATAAAGCATTTGCGGGCATGGTATGAGGCCGTTTCAATCCACGCCCCCGGGTGGGGGGCGACCGTGATAAAGCATTTGCGGGCATGGTATGAGGCCGTTTCAATCCACGCCCCCGGGTGGGGGGCGACAGCAGATGAGTCTGGAGGCTAGGTTGGACCTGCTTGTTTCAATCCACGCCCCCGGGTGGGGGGCGACTAATCTTCCCCTTGCAGGGACTCCGCTCTCTTGAGTTTCAATCCACGCCCCCGGGTGGGGGGCGACTTTGGTGGAGGAGAGCAGACGACGGGAGATGGCCTCGTTTCAATCCACGCCCCCGGGTGGGGGGCGACACCCAGACCCGGAAAGCCGGATTGCCATAAACATGGTTTCAATCCACGCCCCCGGGTGGGGGGCGACGCCCCAGCTCGCGTGCAAGTTCAAGGCGGAGCCGGTTTCAATCCACGCCCCCGGGTGGGGGGCGACATCACTTATCGCGGCAGTGAGGACGGCCCGAAAGAGGTTTCAATCCACGCCCCCGGGTGGGGGGCGACGCGGCCGGACGCGGAACTGGCCGCGCTCATCGCCGCGTTTCAAACCACGCCCCCGGGTGGGGGGCGACGCTAGTCTGTTGGACCGTTGACAAACAGGACGAGGGGTTTCAATCCACGCCCCCGGGTGGGGGGCGACGCGGCCGGACGCGGAACGGGCCGCGCTCATCGCCGCGTTTCAATCCACGCCCCCGGGTGGGGGGCGACGCTAGTCTTTTGGACCGTTGACAAACAGGACGAGGGGTTTCAATCCACGCCCCCGGGTGGGGGGCGACCTGGAAGACTGCCTCGCCGCCCTTGATCCCGAGGGTTTCAATCCACGCCCCCGGGTGGGGGGCGACCCTCGCACCGATCGGGACTTCGCCAAGCTGGATCAGTTTCAATCCACGCCCCCGGGTGGGGGGCGACGGCGGCGGACAGATGCAGAAGCTCGGCGACCTCCTGTTTCAATCCACGCCCCCGGGTGGGGGGCGACTTGGTGGTGGAGGTGTCCGTGAAAATGCCCGAGTCGGGTTTCAATCCACGCCCCCGGGTGGGGGGCGACATTCCGGGGCGATGGGCCACTCCACCGATTCCGGGTTTCAATCCACGCCCCCGGGTGGGGGGCGACTGGCCCGGATGCAGGAGCGGAACGAGGCTTGGGAGGTTTCAATCCACGCCCCCGGGTGGGGGGCGACTTGGAAATAGCTGCCCATGACCTTGCGCAATGTCCGTTTCAATCCACGCCCCCGGGTGGGGGGCGACACGGCCAGAGCCGTGTACGTCTGGACACGATCCGGTTTCAATCCACGCCCCCGGGTGGGGGGCGACGGATTGCCACCGGGAGAAACCCCGACGCGGCCGTGTTTCAATCCACGCCCCCGGGTGGGGGGCGACCGCTGCACCATGCCGAGGTGCGGGCGTTTCTAACGGTTTCAATCCACGCCCCCGGGTGGGGGGCGACATCCGGCCTTGACGGGGTGTCTGTGACATAATACGTTTCAATCCACGCCCCCGGGTGGGGGGCGACGGGCCGAAGACACGGCTTCCTGCATGACGGGATTGTTTCAATCCACGCCCCCGGGTGGGGGGCGACTACCCGAGGTGCGCCCGCGCGTGCTGATCATGGAGTTTCAATCCACGCCCCCGGGTGGGGGGCGACTCAAGCACGCCCTGGTCGGTGCGGCCCTGGTCAAGTTTCAATCCACGCCCCCGGGTGGGGGGCGACCGACCCGCAGGCCGTTACCAACCTCGCAGCACTCGTTTCAATCCACGCCCCCGGGTGGGGGGCGACTTCTCCTTGCCTACCGTCAATACCGCTAAAAAAGTTTCAATCCACGCCCCCGGGTGGGGGGCGACACGGCCACCTCGCGCACCCAGTCCGACATGCGCCGTTTCAATCCACGCCCCCGGGTGGGGGGCGACCTGGGGGCCGCCCGGACGCCGCCTGTCCGGGAGGGGTTTCAATCCACGCCCCCGGGTGGGGGGCGACTGACCGGGATTTTAACGGTGTTCGGGCCATACTTGTTTCAATCCACGCCCCCGGGTGGGGGGCGACCGTATAACTCCCATTAGTTTGGGTAATATTGCCGGTTTCAATCCACGCCCCCGGGTGGGGGGCGACATCCCACCATGCAAGTCCTGGATAACATACTGGCAGTTTCAATCCACGCCCCCGGGTGGGGGGCGACCGCGGCCATGCAATAGCCAGGGGGGGTATCAATGGTTTCAATCCACGCCCCCGGGTGGGGGGCGACGTTGATAAGTGGGGATTATACGAAATATCTGCATAGTTTCAATCCACGCCCCCGGGTGGGGGGCGACGTCACGGCATACGGCAACCACGGGCGTACGAACCAGTTTCAATCCACGCCCCCGGGTGGGGGGCGACCGGCCTTGAAGGTGTCGCTAGGTGGTGGAAGCTGCTTGTTTCAATCCACGCCCCCGGGTGGGGGGCGACGATCAAGATCATGCGCTTGGAAAAGCAAGTATCCGTTTCAATCCACGCCCCCGGGTGGGGGGCGACATGTTCCTGGACATGTGTTCGGCTACGTCCTGGGGTTTCAATCCACGCCCCCGGGTGGGGGGCGACAAGCCGCTGGTCGGCGGCCGGACGCGCCGTCCGAAGTTTCAATCCACGCCCCCGGGTGGGGGGCGACCATTCGGCAATTCTACGTATTGCATCACATAAAAGTTTCAATCCACGCCCCCGGGTGGGGGGCGACGGACGCGCTCTGCCTGATGTTGAACACAAGTCCGGTTTCAATCCACGCCCCCGGGTGGGGGGCGACAATCACACAAAAAGGAGGATACCTATGGCAGAGGTTTCAATCCACGCCCCCGGGTGGGGGGCGACCATTCTCGCAGGGCCACCAATCCACACCCGCCCGTTTCAATCCACGCCCCCGGGTGGGGGGCGACCAAGAGCGACCACCACAAAGCGCAAGGCTACGCCTGTTTCAATCCACGCCCCCGGGTGGGGGGCGACGTATGCGGGTCATGTTCCGGAAAACCCCATGGCTGTTTCAATCCACGCCCCCGGGTGGGGGGCGACGTCACCGCCCTGTCGAACCTGTCCATCTACGTCCAGTTTCAATCCACGCCCCCGGGTGGGGGGCGACGCACTCCTTTCCCTCCACGGGGGAGGGGGCGTCGGTTTCAATCCACGCCCCCGGGTGGGGGGCGACGAACGGGTCAAGGCCATCCAGGCGGCTGTCCAGGTTTCAATCCACGCCCCCGGGTGGGGGGCGACTTATTGGTGAAAATGAGTTATCCTTGCCCACAATAGTTTCAATCCACGCCCCCGGGTGGGGGGCGACTGAGGCGTTTAAGGCGACCAACCGCCGAAGTGCTGGTTTCAATCCACGCCCCCGGGTGGGGGGCGACGTGGAATCGTCGGCATTGACAAATGGCAATTTGATGTTTCAATCCACGCCCCCGGGTGGGGGGCGACCCGCTGGAACCCGACCAACTTTTACGCGCACCGATAGTTTCAATCCACGCCCCCGGGTGGGGGGCGACATCGAGTAACCCGCAACTGCGGCCAACTCGATTGGTTTCAATCCACGCCCCCGGGTGGGGGGCGACGCGTCTTGTACCATTGCTCCACAGCCAAATCCGAAGTTTCAATCCACGCCCCCGGGTGGGGGGCGACTCTGTTTGGTGAGGGGGTTCCGGTAAGAGACTCGGTTTCAATCCACGCCCCCGGGTGGGGGGCGACCGTCCTCAATGCCTACGACTGCGCGGGCTTCAAGGTTTCAATCCACGCCCCCGGGTGGGGGGCGACATGCCCGATCCTTGAGCTGGTTCCGGTTGAGGGGGTTTCAATCCACGCCCCCGGGTGGGGGGCGACTGTCCATGATGCCCGAGTCCTACGGCGGCGGCTGGTTTCAATCCACGCCCCCGGGTGGGGGGCGACTCTCCATCCACTTGTCCGCGCCCTTGATGGCCTTGTTTCAATCCACGCCCCCGGGTGGGGGGCGACTGTCCATGATGCCCGAGTCCTACGGCGGCGGCTGGTTTCAATCCACGCCCCCGGGTGGGGGGCGACTCTCCATCCACTTGTCCGCGCCCTTGATGGCCTTGTTTCAATCCACGCCCCCGGGTGGGGGGCGACTGTCCATGATGCCCGAGTCCTACGGCGGCGGCTGGTTTCAATCCACGCCCCCGGGTGGGGGGCGACTCTCCATCCACTTGTCCGCGCCCTTGATGGCCTTGTTTCAATCCACGCCCCCGGGTGGGGGGCGACTGTCCATGATGCCCGAGTCCTACGGCGGCGGCTGGTTTCAATCCACGCCCCCGGGTGGGGGGCGACTCTCCATCCACTTGTCCGCGCCCTTGATGGCCTTGTTTCAATCCACGCCCCCGGGTGGGGGGCGACTGTCCATGATGCCCGAGTCCTACGGCGGCGGCTGGTTTCAATCCACGCCCCCGGGTGGGGGGCGACTCTCCATCCACTTGTCCGCGCCCTTGATGGCCTTGTTTCAATCCACGCCCCCGGGTGGGGGGCGACTGTCCATGATGCCCGAGTCCTACGGCGGCGGCTGGTTTCAATCCACGCCCCCGGGTGGGGGGCGACTCTCCATCCACTTGTCCGCGCCCTTGATGGCCTTGTTTCAATCCACGCCCCCGGGTGGGGGGCGACTGTCCATGATGCCCGAGTCCTACGGCGGCGGCTGGTTTCAATCCACGCCCCCGGGTGGGGGGCGACAGGACTACCGCGCCCTCAAGGCGCTGCCCGAGGCGGTTTCAATCCACGCCCCCGGGTGGGGGGCGACGACGTGAACAAGGGCTGGATGCAGTTCATGCGCGAGTTTCAATCCACGCCCCCGGGTGGGGGGCGACTACGATGGCAACGTGTTGACAGCGTACTGATTATAGTTTCAATCCACGCCCCCGGGTGGGGGGCGACTTGGGCGCGTCCTCCCGGGTTTGGAGCGAATAGTTGTTTCAATCCACGCCCCCGGGTGGGGGGCGACAGACTGCACAATGTCGGCAAACGTGCGCCAGGGGGTTTCAATCCACGCCCCCGGGTGGGGGGCGACCGGCCGGACGCGGAACTGGCCGCGCTCATCGCCGCGTTTCAATCCCCGCCCCCGGGTGGGGGGCGACTCTCGTGATAGCCGCCGCAATCGGGACAGCGAACGTTTCAATCCACGCCCCCGGGGGGGGGGCGACTCGCGTGATAGCCGCCGCAATCGGGACAGCGAACGTTTCAATCCACGCCCCCGGGTGGGGGGCGACCGCTAAGCGCCGGGAGCATCTCAAACATTTCATGTTTCAATCCACGCCCCCGGGTGGGGGGCGACTCTCGTGATAGCCGCCGCAATCGGGACAGCGAACGTTTCAATCCACGCCCCCGGGTGGGGGGCGACGCGGCCGACCCCATCCGGTGCCCAGCGATGGATTGTTTCAATCCACGCCCCCGGGTGGGGGGCGACAGGACGTAGCCGACGACATGGCGAAAAACATCATGTTTCAATCCACGCCCCCGGGTGGGGGGCGACCGGTCGTAGCGGTCGCGCCCTGCGCATTATAGGTGTTTCAATCCACGCCCCCGGGTGGGGGGCGACACTCATGGGCGTTGTAGTGATGGGGACTCTCATTGTTTCAATCCACGCCCCCGGGTGGGGGGCGACGTCGCGGCGCTGACCAACCTGCCGTACTCGACCCTGATGTTTCAATCCACGCCCCCGGGTGGGGGGCGACTCTACGTGGACCTGCCTGTTTGCCCGGGCGATGCGGTTTCAATCCACGCCCCCGGGTGGGGGGCGACCCATGGCCACCGTGTACCGCTGGCTCAGGGGCGTGGTTTCAATCCACGCCCCCGGGTGGGGGGCGACCTTATGGTCGTGACTCTTACACAGAGGACCACTGGTTTCAATCCACGCCCCCGGGTGGGGGGCGACAGGACAGAGATCAGAAGGCCATTGACCTTTACAGGTTTCAATCCACGCCCCCGGGTGGGGGGCGACACCTGGGCGTGGCCATGCTCGACAAGGCCGCCGAGTTTCAATCCACGCCCCCGGGTGGGGGGCGACCGAGTGCAGCGCCGCCAACTCCGGGTCCACCGCCAGTTTCAATCCACGCCCCCGGGTGGGGGGCGACTTATGACGCACGCGCACGGATAGCCGACAAAATGTTTCAATCCACGCCCCCGGGTGGGGGGCGACATGGCTACGCGGCCTCCTGATTAATCGTGTCGATGTTTCAATCCACGCCCCCGGGTGGGGGGCGACTTCGGCGCTGCTGCATTGGCCAAAGGGGATGCCGTTGTTTCAATCCACGCCCCCGGGTGGGGGGCGACCCCCCGACGCATATACAGTGCCGCCCCAGGCGTATGTTTCAATCCACGCCCCCGGGTGGGGGGCGACGCAACCCCCGCGCCAAGGGGCAGGTCGAGTGCGCGTTTCAATCCACGCCCCCGGGTGGGGGGCGACTACCGCTCCGGGTTCGCGGCCGCACTCCCCAGGGGTTTCAATCCACGCCCCCGGGTGGGGGGCGACCCCCGGCCCTTGTTCTCCTTGATCAGCCGCTCGGGGTTTCAATCCACGCCCCCGGGTGGGGGGCGACCTGGATTTTCAAAAAATAGGAGGGACCTGTGAACAAGTTTCAATCCACGCCCCCGGGTGGGGGGCGACGCCAATTCCTGGCCGAAGGAAAATCCTTCGCCAAGGTTTCAATCCACGCCCCCGGGTGGGGGGCGACTGTGGGGGGCCAAACGTCCTTCCGGTGCGGGTTGCCGAGGGGAATTCCGCGAACCGGGAGCAATGGGGGCGGCCCGACATGCGCCCAAAGGGGAACATGGTTCCCAATTAACCGGGATAACGGGTTATTGGCAACCGCGCGAACCTCCCGGGGATTCCGCAACCGCTAGGGGTTCGCGCTAGAGAATCAGAACGTCCGTTTCCGGGTCGTAGGCGGCGCCGGAACCGTGTTGTTCCACCCGCCGCTGCCAATTCTTGCCCAGAAAATAAAAACGCAGGCTATCCCGCTCCTCATCATACGCCTCCAGCAACCGGTGACGCAGTTGAACCCATTGAGCGGGCTCGACCACGCACTCGAACACCGAGTACTGCACTCGCTGCCCGAAATTCTCGCAGATCTTGGCAATCCGGCGCAGCCGCCGCTTGCCGTCCGGTTCCGCGAAACCGACATCGTAACTGACCAGTACCAACATGCTCACTTCCAGAAAAAGGGTGGATAGCCGTCCAGGTCGCCGCGCACGGCCCGCGCCATGAGCCGCGCCTGCACATGGAAGGCCAAGCCGAGCGGAAGGCGCTCCTTCAAAAACGGGTGCAAGGCTTCATCCTGCTTGCGCTTCTGCCAGGCCGTGAGGACCGTTTTACGCGTGTCGTCATCCATAAAGACCGCGCCGCTTTCCTTGCGCACGAAGCCGCGAGCGCGCACCTCCCCGCGATTGATCAGGGACAGCACCAAGCGGTCGGCCAAAAACGGCCGGAACTCCTCCATGACATCCAGGGCGAGGCCGGGGCGGCCGGGCCGGTCGCGGTGCAGGAACCCGACCTGCGGGTCGAGCCCCACCGCTTCCAAAGCGGAGCGCACGTCATGGGCCAGCAACGTGTAGACAAAGGAAAGCAGGCAGTTGACCGCATCCAGGGGCGGCCGCCGGTTCCTGCCCGCAAAGCAAAAGCTCTGGTCCTCGGCGAGAATCATGTTCCCGAAAACCGAGAAATAGGCGTTGGCCGCCTGCCCTTCCATGCCGCGCGCCTCATCCAGCGGGACCGGACGCCGGAGGCGCCCGGCGCAGTCGTCGAGCACGGCCAGGGCCCGGTCCATGGCGAGCCGGTCCACGCGCTCCCCGTGGTCGCGCAGGCAACGACGGAGCACGGCCCGCGAATTGGCCGCCTTGCCGATGATGATCGACCGGGCCAGGCGCGACGAACCGTCCTCGTCGTCCGCCAGCCGGTACTGGGCCCGCCGAAGCAGAACATTGCCGCTTTGCGGGCCGCGCACCCCGGCCAGATACCGCCCCCGCTCGGTCAAAAACGAGACGGCCAGCCCTTTGTCCCCGCAATGGCCCAGCAAAAACGGGCTGCACAACACGTTGCCGAAGCAGACGATGCCGTCCAGCACATGGACCGGAAAGCGTCGCTTCGCCCCGTCTTCGGTGCGAACCACCACGCATTCGCCGTCCTTGGACAGATAGCTGCCCTGGGAGGTGATGTAGAGCGTGTTCAGAAGTTTCTTCACGGGTCCAACCCCCTTTGCAGATAGGCCTCCACGCGCCGGGATGCGCCGGGCATGCACGCGCCCGCAAGCGAGCAACCGCGGCACCGCTTGCCGGGCGAGGCGTCGGGCGTCGCGGCCCGCTCGATCATGACGTGCAGTTCGCGGCAATGTCGCTGCACGGCCTCGCGCAAAGGGGCGTCAAAAACCACCCGCTCCCTGCGCCGGGGCTTGCCGTAGAAGATAGCCCCCTCCGGAACCTCCACGCCGAGCATCTCCTCCAGGCACAGGGCCTGGGCGCAAAGCTGCTCCCGGTCCCAATCCTCGACCTTGGGGCTGCCGCGCTTGTATTCCACGGGATACGGCGTCTCGCGCCCGTCCGGCCCGGGCCGCAGCTCCACAACATCGGCCACGCCGTAGAGCCCCAGCCGGTCGCTGCGCAGGGGCACGGCCCGATCCTGGACCACGCCCCCGCGCCGACCGGGGGCCCCGGCGTCCGCACGCAGATGCAGAAGCCGTCCCTCGGCGGTGTACAGGTTCTCCTCCCAGACCTTTTCCACGTGAATGAGCGCGCACTGCCTCGGGCAGTACAGATAATGCTGCAACGCGGAAAGAGGCAGGGTTCGGTCCATGGCTAGAACTTCACCTCCAGGGTGACGATGTCGGGAATGGCCGCCTTATCCACGGCGACCACGTAATCCGTGAAGGCGCGGGCCGGTCCCTCGGCATCCTTGCGGGTCACGGTCACGGCCTCGAACAGCTTGTGCGCCGGGGCGTTGCCCAGGGCGTCCTTGTGTTTGAAGACGATCAGGCCGCGCGGGCTCATCTTGCCCCTGGCCGCCGAGTGATCGTGATCGAACATGTTGGCCAGGGCCTGCCAAAGCAATTCCAGATCGTCGTCCGAGAAGCCGGTCCCCTTGTCGCCTTGCGCCAGGTTGGCGGACACGAATCCCTCGGCGCGGTACAAGCCGTAAGGCACAATGTGCTTGCGGCCCATGGTCCGGTTGTCACCCTCCTGGGCCTCGGCCTCCTTGGCGGTCTCCACGGCCATGCGGGTGATGGACACCTCGGCCGGAACAATGGGCTCGATGCTCTTGGCAAACGTCAACTGCACCGGCCCGCGCACCTGGCCGCAGTTGTTTTCCTTGGTGGACATGACCGCGCCGAAGGTGCGCACGTCGAAAAAGTTGGCGCACATCCACTTGCGTGCGGCGGCCACCTGCTCATCCTTCTTCTTGAGCGCCTTGACCTCCTCGGTCTTGTAGGCGGGCTCGCGGGTTTGGGAGAGCACCCCCTTTTCGGCCACGTAAATGTTGTACCCCTCGCCCCCCTGCTTCACGACATCCACATAGTTGCGGATCTTGCGCTTGAGGCAGACGTCGGTGACCAGACCGTGGCCGGTCTCGGGGTCGATGCGCGGGGTGTTGCCCGCGTCCGGGTCGCCGTTGGGGTTGCCGTTCTCCACGTCGAACAGATAGACGAACTCGTAGCGGTTATTGATGGCGGCCATGGTCTAGTCCTCCGTATTCTTTTCTTTTTTGGTGTAAAAATCCTGACGCTGTTGATAGTAGCCGAGAATAAACATGCCCTGCTTCTCCGACGGCATGGAGGCCGGGAAGCCGGTGGCGGCGTCGATGCCGCCCACGATCTCCTGAATGGCCTTGTCGAGGGTGACCGCCCAGCCTGGCTTGTCCTTGCGGATTTTCGCCAGCCCGTGCTGGGCGTTCTTCATGATGATGGGAAAGGTCCGCGCCGGCGTGGCGGCGGCGGACGCGAAGAAGCGATCCCTCACCGTGGCGTTGGCCCCGGGAACCGCCTCCTCCTGAATACGCTCGACAATGGCGAACAGCCTGCCGAGACGGTAGCCTATGTCCGTATTGGTGGTATCGAGAGTCATGGGAATCTCCTGTTTTCTGTTGCGGACGAGAAAAGCCTTGATCACGGCCGCCCGCAGGTAGTTGACTTCCTTGTCGGCCCGGATGCGGCCTATGGCGGAAGAAAGCAGGGTCTGGGGATAGGGCAGGCCCTGGACGATGGAGCGGACGAACTGGCCGAAGAGCAGCGGCGACATGTTTTTCGCGTCCCGCTGCGGGGCCAGCTCCTTAAGCAGCCGCCATGGGCTCGGGTGCTCGGGATCGCTGTCGAACCGCCGTTGCAAGGCCAGGGCCCGGAAATGGCGTCCCAGATTCTCCGCCATCTCCCCCACGGTGCCCACGTGCCAGAAGCGCACGGACAACCGGGCCGCGTTGGGCGACAGGCCGAGCACGTAGAACGGGGTGCTCGCCTCGCCCAGTTCGTCGGGATATTTTCCCTTGGCCATGTCCGTGAGGTATCGTTCCAACCGTGCGGCCAATGCGTCGTCCTCGGTCTTTCGCCCTCCCATGCCGAAGCCGAAGAGGGGTTCCGCCTCGCCCGGCCCATCGGCCCAGAAGACCACGGTGGTCTCGCCCACCTGGACCTTGCGCGGACTGTCCGGGGCGAGCAGATGGTTCAGCGCCGTGGTGTAGGCGAAGGCCGCCTGCTCCGAGACCGGGGAGTTGAGATTCTGCTCCTTGCCGTAGGACTTGGCCGCATCAAAGTTGAAGGAAATCAGGGAAGCGCCGGCCATCTGCGCGCCGGGCACGCCCTTGATCTTGGCATGGGTCGGCGGGATGGGACCGATCTCGCCGGTGACCAGGCAACGGCCCGTTGCGAACTCGTCGTTGTCCGAAAGGCGCTCCAGCCACGCCTTGCGGAAGGCGGACCGGTCGTGCAGAAAGCCCGGCTCGCCATCGAGCATGAAAACCACGTTCAGGCCGACCATGTTCTCCCAGCCGGGCAGTTCCGAGGCCCGCGCCGGGTCCCAGTCGTCCAGAAAGGCCAGCAACGCCCGCGCCCCCTTGTCGTCCACGCCGTCCAGGACCCCGGCGGCCAGCGCTTTGAAGGCCGCATGGGTTTCGGCGGTCCGCTCCGGTTTGCCCTTGTCGTCCGCGCCAAGCACGTACCCGGTGTTGTCCCAGGCGAAGTTGGACCGTATCCCCACGGACCGGCCCACCGGCCCGGGCACTTCGATGCGACTCGGACGCCCTTTCTCGTCTCGCAGGTCCATGGGACGGCCCGCCAATGCGCCGGACCGGTCCAAGATAAGGCAGAAGTGCACCCCCTGGCGGCCAAATCCGAACTCGGGCACGTCCTTTTTGGGGGCCGCGAGCAATCGCGCGTAATAGTCATTCAAGGCCTGCAGGATCATGAGGCCACCCCCTCGCGCTCAAGCGCCCGGGCCACCTCGACCACACCGCGTTCCAGGGCCGGACGGAAGAACAACGGGGCCATGTCGTTGCGGTAGTCGAGGTCGTAGAGCATCCAGCCCAGGTCGCGCGGCGCCTCAAGGGCCAGGGGCGAGGCCGGGACATCGCCCTCCACGGGCTCGAAGAAGGCCGCGAACTCGCGGCAGCCAAGATACGGCCGGTGGAAGCACTGGCCCTTGCCCGCGCGACGGTTGAACATGTCCAGATGCTTGCCGTCGTTGCGGTCTTCGGGCGACGTGTATTCGAAATGCGCCTCGATGACGTATTCCACGTCGCGCAGAAGCAGGGCGGCCCGTTGCTGACGGTTGTCCTCAATGAACAAGCGCAGGGGTTCGCCCCCGCCTTTCATGGCGGTCTTGACGCTGCCCACCGGGAGCTTGGCCGACACCTCGTTACGGCGCACGTTGTCGAAGCGGATGGGTTTCATGACGTGGATGCGGTCCACCACCCAGCGGATGGACGGCTTCCAGTACACCGCCTCCAAAATCCCCCGCGCCGCCGAAGGGGTCATCACGTCGTAACTGACGCGCTCCACCTTCATCTCCGGCCGGGTGAAGCAGGCGTACTCTCCCCAGACTCTGAGTTTTATTCCTGACACGAATCAAAACCTCCGTGTTGTAGTGCCTAAGCCAAAAAATACTCCGGATCGGCTTGCCCAGGCACGGTCAAGCCGAACAAATCGTCGTAAAACTCCATGCGGCAGAGCACGTTGCAGCCTTCCACCGCTTCCTCCACTGCCCCGATTTCGTCCAGGGAGCGGAACTGACGTTCATAGACCTGAACCGTATACTGCTGGAGCCTGCGCAGAATGCCGCCGGGATGCTCCGCGTAGGGCAGCGCCCCGGCCAATTCCCGCGCCCGGTCGTCCCACGGGATGATCACCGGGACCATGGGGTTGTCGATCAACCGGAAGTCGTCCGCCGCCCGGCGGAAATACCATTCCCCCTGATCGTTGCTCAGGGCGTCCATGATCCGCTTCCGGTCCAGGCGGTCCCGTTGTAGCCAGTAGTGCAGACGGAAGTATTGCCGGATGGCCTCGGGCGAAAACGGATCGTCGCCGTACTTCCCGCGCAGGACCGAGGCCGCATGCTCCGCCTGGGCGGCGAAGGCCCTGGGCAGCCCCTCTGCAGGATAAAACACGGACACCGGGGCCGTGTCCCCGCGCTCGCCCTCGCGATTGCACCGCCCCGCCGCCTGGGTGATGGAATCGAGCCCCGCCATCTCACGGATCACTTCGGGAAAGGATACGTCCACTCCGGCCTCGACCAACTGGGTGGAGACCACCCGACACGGCTCCCCGGCCTTGAGCGCATGCCGAATCTCCGCCAGCCGCGCGGACCGGTGGGCCGGGCACATCAACGCGCTCAGATGTCGCGCCCCCGGCTCATCCCGGACCATCCCGAACAGCTCGGACGCCCGGGCGCGGGTGTTGACGATGCTCAGGACCTGTTCCCGCTCCCGAATCAACCCTGCCACATCGGACAGGGCCAGTTCGCCGAGATCGCGCAGGACCGTGCGCTTGAAGTCGCGATGCAGCCGGTCAGGGTCCGGGGCCAGCTCCCGGCCGTCGAGCCCGGCCAGACCCGGCGCGAAGTCCTCCCGGCGCAGGGCGGGCTGGGTGGCCGTGCACAGGACCACACTGCACCCATAGTGCGCGGCCAGCTCCTCCACCGCGCGCAGGCACGGGTCCAGGAACTCCACAGGCAGCATCTGCGCCTCGTCCAGCACGATGACCGACCCGGCCAGGTTGTGCAGCTTGCGGCAGCGCGACGTCCGGGCAGCGAACAAAGATTCGAAGAACTGCACGTTGGTGGTCACCACCACGGGCGCGTCCCAGTTCTCGCAGGCAAGCCGATGACGGCGGGCCTCGGCGGATTCGCGGGCGTTATCCGCGCGGGCAAAGACCGCCTCGGCGTCGAAGTTGCTGTGATGCTCGATCACCGCGCCATCCGGAAAAATATCGCGGAAGACCCGGGCGTTCTGTTCGATGATCGAGGTGTAGGGAATGACGTAAACCACCCGGCGCAGACCGTGCGCAAGGGCGTGGTCCAGGGCGAAGGCCATGGAGGTCAGGGTCTTGCCGCCCCCAGTGGGCACGGTCAGAGTGAACAGACCGGGGGCGAGAGCCGCCCGCTCCCGGCAATGGGCCAGGATTTCCGCACGCAGGCCGTTGATGCGTCCCGTCGTGCCGAACGCGGCCAACCTGCGGTCCAAAGCCGCGCGCAGGGCCTCAAGCGGCGGGCCCGGTTCGCGCCATCGGCTCTTTTCCTTATCGACGAAAGCCTCGGTGTCGAGAAAGTCCGCATCCACCAGGGCGGAAAAAAGCATGCGGGTCAGAAAGGCGCACTGAAAGGCGTTTTGCGGAGGGAACGGCCAGCCCGGTTCCGTGAAGCCGTCAAGCGGGCTGTTGCCGGGCAGTTCGTAGGCTTGTTTTATGATCTTTTGCAATGATGCGCGCGGCCCGGAACCGTAGAAGTCCGGCAAGCCGCCATGGTGCCCGGCCACGCAATAGGCGGCCATACGGCCGAAGGGCGAGCCCAGGGCTTCGAGCAGCTTGGCTCCGGCCCCCTTGTGATCCGCGTGGCCATTGAACTCCCCTAACAGCCGCTGCTGAAACCTGGGATTGCTCTTCCCCACATCGTGAAGCTGTCCCACGGCTCGTCCCCAATCGGCGGCCCCAAACGCCGCAGCGAACGATGACGCCTTGTCCGCCACGTTCTGAAGATGTTCCTCCAAGCCCTGCCACGATTCCGGACCGGCATCCGCCAACGAATGCGCGTACATGTCTCGTCACCTCCGATTTTCTCGTCCGATACCACACACTGCGCCGGATCAAAATAGTGTTTTACATGTTTATCCGCTGATAGACGCTGCACGCCGTTTGTCGGAACCGCCCGAGGGGGAGCCCGGGCTTGAACGGCCCGGCATGGGCGCGGGAAGGGATGGCGGGAAAAAGGCCGCGCGGGTGACGTTCGGCGGGATATCGACAACCGGTCGGGCACGTACCGGCAGGATCGATCACGACCTGTTTGCCAATTGTTCTCAAAACACGTTAAGAGTTTGTCTGCCGACCAACCACCTGCATCACGCCAAAGGACCTTCATGCCGGATTCCACAGCAAAACCGAACAACCCGCCCGAGGAAAAGATCCTCGCCAACTACCTCGAAGAACTGCCCGGCATCGTCTGGCGCATCAATGTGGTCAACAACGAAATCACCTTCCTGAATAAATACGCCGCGTCTCCCGAAGGGGAAAGGATCCGGGCCGTGCTCCAGAATCCCCAAATCCCCCAGGAGGTCATCGTCCCCAAGGACAGGGAGCAATTCCGCTACTGCCACCAGTTGATCCGAAGCCGCAGGAGGACGGCCTGCTCGTTCCGGGTGCGCTCCGAGACGGGGCCCGTGAAGTGGTTCAAGTTGATGGGCATGCCCGACCCGGTGCATCCGCAATGCTCCATCGGGATTCTGCTGGACATCTCCGACCACGCGGAAACCATCCTCAAGGCCATGGGGAGTCCGCGGCTGTCGGCCAAGATCGACATGATGGCCGACCCCGTGTTGCTGGTCCGCTTCGTGGACCGGACCGTCCATCTCGCCAACCAGGCCGCCCGGCAGTTCCTGGGCTATGACGACCAAACCCTGGCGCAGATGACTCTTCAGGACCTGCTCCGCCACAATCCCGACACCGACCTGTACCAGATATACGAGAGCCTCATCTTTTCCGACCATTGGAACGGCGACCTGCTGATCACCGACGCGCACGGCAAGAGCCACCTCTGCACCGCCCGCATCCAGGCCATCTCCCGGCAGGAAGACAATCTCCTTTGGATGACCCTGTCCCACCACAACAACTGTACCGCCTGCAAGGGGTTGCCCGTGCGGGGGAACGAGGCCGTATCGGCCAAATTCTCCAATGCGTCCTTGAGACGCTGCGCCTCGGTCAGGACCCTGCTCAAGGCCATGCTCCGGGCGCTGCCCAAGGGAGCGCCGACCAGCGCCCTGCTGCTCTCGCGCATCTTCATAAACGAGAATTTCGTGGCGGTGACCGGCGTGGGCGCGCCCTTTGAAAAGGACCCGGAGGATTTCGCCCACCCCTACGAAGGGTCCATTGCCGAAAGCATTGTACGCTTCAAGCAACCCAACCACGTGGTGGCGGAAACGTCCAAAAGCATCAAGGCCATCGACTGGGCCCTGTTCATCCCGCGCGGCATCCGCTCCTACTACGCGCAGCCTTTTTACGAGGACGACATCCTGACCTACGTGCTGATATTCTGCTCCACGGAGCCGGACAGCTACGATCCGGACGCCGAAGCCCCCCTCCTGCCCCTGCATGGAGAATTCCTGGTCAATCTGGACCGCTGCCTGAAGAAAAAACGGTAATTCTGGTCCAACCAGCCTAACGTCGAATCCCACTTCCCCGCCCCGGTCCCGCGCCGGGGCGTCTTTTTTTGCCGCCCAGCGACCAGCAAACTGCGTCGACCATATAAATCAATTATATCAAGATAATAAAACAATCTTATGCCATATTTTAACAAAATCGGCGACAACTGGTTGGGCCAGTTTTGTGCATTTATTTGCAATTTAGCTTGCCTCCTTTCCAAGACGCGACCTAAAAGAGAAATGAATAAATAAGCATCAGACATAAAACGAAAAACTGGTTGGGCCAGATATGACGACAACAGCACAACGACCGCTTCTCTGCCGCAAGGTGGTGGCCATGCTCCGGAGCAATTCCTTCTCCATCGGCGACAAGCTGCCCGGCGAACGCAGGCTGGCCACGATGTTCAACACCTCCCGCAACACCGTGCGCGAGGCGCTCTGCAACCTGGAGTCCATGGGCTACCTGGAAATCCGGGAAAAGAGCGGCTGTTATCTCAAAAGCAAGGAAGGCCGCATCAACTGGGAAATGCTCCGCACCCGCAAGAACCCGGCGGCGTTCCGGCAATTCGTGGAGACCCTGGCCCTGGTTGCGCCGGGGCTGGCCCGCTCCCAGGCGGCCAGGCTCACCGCCCGCGACATGGCCAGACTGGAGGAGGCCACGGTCAACATCAGTTGGGCCATCGTCAATTCGGACCTGCCCACCATCAGCCATCGCTACATCACATTCTACCTCACCCTCGCCGAGGTGGCGGGCAACGACTACCTGTTGCTGCTGATGAAGGAACTGGTCCTGGCCTCCCGGAACCTGCAAAGCGCCGCCGTCGGCCTTTCCGAGGTCCAGAAGGACACCCTGTTCGCCCTCCACGTGGAGTTGTTCAACGCCTTGAAGAACAGGCAGCCGGACGCTGTCGAGGATCTCGCCAAACAGTGCATGCAGGTCTTCGCCAGACTGGTCCTGCCAGAAGAATAGATGGGCGAAGGCCACACCACGGGAGCCCTCATGAAACGAAGAGAACTTTTCCGCCGGTTCATCCCCTTCGGGAACCATGACCAGAAGGATGTTGCGAACGCCCCCCGCGCCGGGGAACGGCCCAGGCCGCCCCTCACGGAAAACGAGCGTTTCCTCCGCGCCATGGCCCTTGGGATCGACCCGGCCACCGTCACCCCCGGGCAACTGGATACGCTGATTTCGGAATCGGAACCGTCAACCACACTGTAAAAAGCAGGGTTGGATCCGGGGATTGATCACCCCCTGTCCGGCACCTCGGTTAGGAGTACGACATGGACAACAGTAGCGTCAGCTACCTTGAGAGTCGGAAGCTGGTCAAACGCTGGAGCGGGCCTATTCCGGCGCTGGTGAATACCATATTCATCCTCGCGATATTCTACGCGACATGGTGGATTTTCCAGGATCCGCGCGGCCTGATGCGCATGTATACCCCCTACGTGGGCTACATGGTCTGCCGCTGGCTCCTCATCCTCTTCATCTGGGTCGCCTACATCTTCGACTACTGGCCGTTCAAACGGTCCTGGCTGGAGAAGACCCACCCCCTGATCAAGGGCACCATCCTCACCCTGGTCAGCGTGGCCGCCATGATCCTGCTGATCAAGGGCTTCTTCGTCGAGATCCTCGGCAACTTCGGCATCGCCTACTTTGACCCGTCCAGGCTCGAAGCCATGGGCATCACCGACTTCTACTCCATCGAATACGCCGCCGAGGCGATCATGATGTTCGCCGCCATCGCCTCCTGGCTCTCCCCGAGCTGGGTCGTGGCCTGTGAAAACGCGCCCTGGCAGAAGCTGGACCAGCCCGCGCGCGGCATCACCATCGCGGTGGTCACCTTCTTCCTGAGCATGATCGTCTATTTCCTGACCATGCATTCGCACATGGCCATCCTCTTCTACCCCTGGCAGAAGTTCACGGCCATTTGCCCGCCCTATTGGGAGCAGTTCGCCAATACGGTCTCCGGCAACTTCCACATCGCCTGGATCATGTGCTGCACCGTGGTGGTCTGGCTCTTCGAGACCATCTGGGAGCGCTATCCCTTCAACCTGATAAAGAACGACGCCCTGCGCCGGGTCACCTCCTTCTTCGGCATCATCGCCATCGCCGTGGCCCTGTGCTTCTTCCTGTACTACGCCCAGGACCTGGTCTGGGGTCAAACCATCCGCGGCACCCGCCGCCTCATGGCGCCGGACTGGCGCTGGCTGCACGTCGGTGAAATGGCCATCTTCTGGCTGGTTCCCTCCCTGTACCTGGCCTTCTACTGCAACAACTGGCCGACCAAGTTCAGCCGCCCGGTCAACGTCTGCATCCGCACCCTGCTGACCGCGCTCATGGCCGCCTTCGTCTACATCGTCTACTACAAGACATCCCACCTGTTCCTGGGGACCCAGAAGGGCTTCTCCCATCCGCAGCAGTTCCCCATGATCCCCATGATCTGGCTGATCAACATCTTCCTGATCAACGTCTGGTTCATGGACGGCTGGCCGGGCTGGCGCGCCGTGCCCAAGACCACGGCGGAGCTGGCGGAAATCAAGGAAGAGGTCGTGGCACACGACGTCGCCTGGACGCCGGGCCTGGCCAAGGGCCTGTTCATCGGGCTGTGCGCCGGCGTGCTGCTGTACATAGCCATCATCAACATCCTGCCCTGGATTGGTGAGCATTTCACCATCATCCACTAGGCGAAGCCCCGGAGAACATCATGAGCAAAGACAACAAAGGCATTACCAGACGCGATTTCGTCAAGGGCGCGGCCACCGGGCTGGTCGTCGGCGCGTTCGCCAGCATGGGAGTCTACTCCTACACCTCCTCGGCATACGACCGCCTGCCCACGGCGGAAAGAAAGATGCATGACTTCGGTGCCTGCCGCAGCGTGCGCGTGACCAACATCTCGGAGACGAGCTGGTTCAACAACGCGCATCTCATCGGCGACATTCACGAGGCGGGCGGCCTGCTGGTCAACCAGTACACCCTGAACTGGGCGCCGTTCGCCAACGGCAAGGGCTCGGCCAAGGGCTCCTACGACGACGGCATCGGCTCCATCAAGGAACTCCTGCCCAACGACCTGAAAAAGGCCTGGGAAATCCAGAAGAAGCTGGCCCTGCACCCGGACAATCCGGGCGGCTACTCCTGCCTGCTCGAAGTGGAGGATCTGGACGGCACTATCCACAAGTACCTGCTGGACACCGGCTGGTCCTACGAGTGGATGGAGGACAGCTTCAAACGCGAGGGCATCGACAAGATGCTCGAAGAGCAGCAGATCGAGGCCCTGTTCATCTCGCACGAGCACTGGGACCACTTCTGGGGCCTGCCGGTCACGGTCAAGTACGACAACCGCATCCCCCTGTACGTGCACGACGGCTTCTACAAGGAAGGCCTGCAATACATCAAGGATTGCGGATACAAGGGCGAAATGACCATCGTGGACAAGCCCATCACCGAGATCATCCCGGGCATGGCCCTGCTCAAGTTCGACGTGCCCATCATCAACCGCGTGTTCGGCGAGACCTCCCTGGCCTTCAACATCAAGGACAAGGGGCTGCTGCTCATCTCGGGCTGCTGCCATCAGGGCATCCTCAAGTTCGCCGACTTCGCCCAGGCCAACCTGAAGTATGACAACGACCGGTTCTACGGAATCTACGGCGGATTGCACATCTCGCCCTTCGAGGACTGGGACCCCAAATACGACGACCTGGTCATCTCCCTGGGCGAATGGGGCTTCGAGCGCATCGGCTGCAACCACTGCACCGGGCATCTGACGGCCAAGAAGTTCATCGAGGCCGGATATCCGGTGGTGCGCGGCACCGCCCGGTTCCGTTCGGCATCCAAGGACTACCTGGGCAACGGCGACAAGATCAGCTTCGGCTGTTAACAACCGCACACCACCTCCACCCCATCAGGTCCGGCCCGCCGCAACGGCGGGCCGGGCCGCCCCAAACGAGGATCCGTCATGCAACTCAACGCCGTGCTGCCTCCGCGCCGCAGCCTCCACCGAAAGATCGACCTCCCCGAGATGCTGACCAATTGCCTGCTGGCTGCCTGCCAATACACGGCGTTCAAACGGCTGACGGGCTGGAAGGGCATGGCCATCTGCCCCCGGTCGCCCCGGGCCTGGACCATGAAGGTCCGCGCCCGGCCGGGCGTGTTCGGCCTGGCAGTCGAAGACGATCGGGAAGACGACCGGGGCAGTCACGCCCGCCTCGGCGTGTACTATTTCCCCGCGCCCGGGGAACCGCTCCTGGAGAGCATGTCCCTGGCCGCCCACCTCGCCTCGGCCCGCCCTGGCTACATGGAGATCGTGCGCCGCTTCACGGCCATGGGCGAATGGGCCGTTCCCTTCCGCATGGGCACGCTGTCGGCCTCCCTGACCCCGGACGAAAACGGGCTGGTTCTTCGATGCGACGCCCTCGACAGGAAACTGAGCATTGCGCGGGACGGACTGGTCACCCCGGAAGGCAAATGGGTGCTCCGGCCCGGCGAGGCCGAGGAAGACTATCCCGCCCACGAGATCGCCTTGGATATCGTCCTGGTGCTGGCCGCCGCGATCACGAAAAGCCTGGAGGAGCAGCCCCGCCGCGTCGGGTGCAGCCGGACCCCGGCCCTCGGCATGGCCTACGGCAACGACGGCGGCCGCACATCCGTGGACGACGGCATCGAAAGAATCGGCGACCTGTTTTGCTGGGGCGAGGCAAAGGCCCTGGCGAACCTGGCCTCGCCCCTTCTGACCAATTGCGAAGTCACCGCCGGCCCCGAATCCAGGACCGACCTGCCCGCCCCGCTGGACGATGCGCTGTTTTGGAAGACCCACGATCTCCAGGCGCTTTCCCAGGACCAGGCCTTCGCCCCGGCCTTCGACAGCCGCCCCGGCCTGATCGTGCTCAGCGGATTCCTCGGTTCGGGCAAAACCACGTTTCTCAACCAGTTGCTGGAGTACCACGCGGCCCGCGATGAACTGGTCGCCATCATCCAGAACGAGATCGGCCAGACCGGCGTGGACGGCAAGTTGCTGGAAGGCGACGATTCCATCGTGGAACTGGACGAGGGATGCGTGTGCTGCACCCTGGCGGGCAATCTTTCCAAGGGGATCGAACAGCTCAAGGCCCGGTTCTCCCCCAAGATCATCGTGCTGGAATCCACCGGCCTGGCCAACCCGTTCAACATCCTGCACGAACTGGAGACCCTGCGTCCCCTGGTCCGCCTGGACTCGATCACCACCCTGGTGGACGCGGCCAACGCGCCGAGCCTGCTGGCCGAACATGAGATCGCCCGCGATCAGGTCGCGGCGGCGGACACCATTTTGCTCAACAAATGCGACCTGGCGGACAAAGCCGCCCTGGAACGCCTGCGTGCGACCCTGGGCGAACTGAACCGACGGGCCGTCATCGTGGAAACGGTCTTCGGGGCCGTCAATCCGGGCTACCTGTACGACACGGACCCGTTCGAGCAGCGGATCGCCCTCCCGTGCATGCCGGGCAAGAAGCACCATACCCACGACCATGAGGGATTCTCGTCGAGACGGTTCGCATTCCCGTTCGCCCTCGACCGCGCACGGCTGCTGGACGCGCTGGACGGACTGCCCGACTCGGTGTTCCGGCTCAAGGGCATCGTCCGCCTTGCGGACTCCCCTCTTCCCGAAGTGGTCCAGTACGTCTGCGGCCGCCATGAACTCTCCCCGCTGGGCGACGACTTCACCGAGGAGGGGTTTCTGGTGGCCATCGGAAAAGAGATGAATCTTACCCGGCTTGAGGAGCTGGAAGGAGCAAGCGCATGAATATCCTGCAACAAGGCGGCGTCATGATGTGGCCGCTGCTGGTCCTGTCCGTGGCGGCCCTGGCCGTCATCCTGGAACGGTTCGTGGTCTTCACCACCAGCCGGTTTCCCTCCCCGTCCACGCTGGACGGGCTGCTGGAGACGTTCCGCACCCAGGGCCGCGACGCGGCCGCTCTCAAGGGCGCGGAAACGGCCCCGGCCTTCGGCGCCTTTTTCCAAGCCTGCTTCTCGGAAAGCGGCAACGGCCGGGAAGCGGCCATCCAATCCGCCGGGGACGATATCCTCTTCCGGTTCAATGCCCGGCTCGACTTCCTGTCCACCGCCGCGGCCACGGCCCCGCTCATGGGGCTGCTGGGCACGGTGCTCGGCATGATCAACGCCTTTTCCCGGCTTTCCTCCTCGGGCGACGTGGACATCACCGTGCTGGCCGGAGGCATCTGGCAGGCCCTGCTGACCACGGCCGCCGGGTTGTGCATCGCCATCCCGGCCGTGCTGGCACACCGCTGGTTCTGCCGCGAATACGACAAGATCGCCCATGCCATGCAGCACACGGCGCGGCTGGCGGCCATCCGGGATACGGCGTCATGATCGACTTCAAGCGGCACGCGCCCAGACCGGCCGCCCCGGACATCACCCCGCTCCTGGACGTCGTCTTCATCCTGCTGATCTTCTTCGTTGTTTCGGCTGTCTTCACGGCCAAGGGCGTGGACATCGAGCTGCCCCAGGCCGAGACGGCCCGGGCCGTGACCGGCAAATCCATGGAGATCGAGCTCAAGGAGGACGGCTCCATCCTCTGCGACGCCGCGCCGGTCACCCTGCACGACCTGACCCACCTGTTGCGCAATACCATCGACCGCCCGCTTCCCCTGCAACCGGATCACATCCTGTTGAAATCCGCGCCCGGGGCCCGGGTGGAACGGTTTGTCCGGATCGTGGACCTGGTACGCAAGGCCGGGTTCAACAACCTGATCATAGCAACCAACACCCGCCCCAACCAGGATGGCGAGGCGGACCGATGACTTCCGCCCGGACCATATGGGCCTGCGTGGTCATCTCTCTGTGCCTGCACTGGTTCGCGCTGGAACGGCACTGGGCGCACACCCCCGAGCCGGCCGGGGAAAGCATCGTCATCCCGGCCGACTTCGACCTCTCGGTGGGCGCTTCGAGCGGGACCGGGCTGGCCCTGGAACAGGGATTTTCCCCCGATACGGAAAAAACCGACCACGAGGACACGCTCAGGCGGCTTCGGCGGCAGGCCCTGAAGCGCTTCCTGGCCCAGGTTCACGGCGCCGTGGAACAGCGCAGACGGCCGCCGGGCAGCGACCTCGCCGATCTGATCGGCAACGCCCGCTACCGATTCCACATCCGTCCCGACGATACCTTTTCGGAGATCGTCCTGCTCCACTCCTCGGGAAATCCCAAGCTCGACGCCGCGGCCCGGCGGGCCATCGAATCCGCCAGCGGCGCGGTCGAACGCCCGGCCCTCCTCAAGGGCCAATCCTGGACCATCGTCATCACGGTGAAGTATCAATACTCCCTCTGAGGACGGACGCCTCGCGGCCTGCGCGGCACTTTAATCCTTGCGTGCATAGTTGTTGCTCCTTATGGTGGCGCTCCTAAATCGACAGGCATGGGAGGCACAAAACATGAGCATGCAACTGCGGTCGCTGACTGACACTCTGGGGTGGAATATTTTTCTGTTGACGCTGGGGTCGGTGGTCTACGTCATCGGCTACAACGGCATCGCCGCGCACCACGACTTTGTGCCGGGATCGTTGTACGGCCTGGCCGTGGTGGGCAATAACGCCATGCCGGGGCTCTCATTGTCGAACTGGTACATACTCCTCAACGCCCCCCTGTTCTTCCTGGCCTGGAAAGGCGTGAGCCGACGGTTCTTCCTTCTGAACCTCTACAGCATGCTGACCATAGCCCTGCTGACCGCCTATCTGCGCTGCGACTTCGGCATCCGGGCGGACGTATACTCGGCCATCGCCGCGGGGGCCCTCATGGGAGCCGGGTGCGGGCTCATCTTTCGCACCTACGGCGGCGGAGGCGGCCTGGACGTGCTGGCCGTGATCCTGAACAGGAAATACGGCCTGCGCTTCGGCGTCTTCTATTTCGTGGTCAACGCCCTGGTCATGACCACAGCCCTCAAGCGCTTCAGCCCGGACATCATCGTCGCCTCGCTGGTCATGCTGTTCATCAGCTCGGTGGTCACGGAATACGTCCTTTCCCTGTTCAACCAACGCAAGGCCGTCCGTATCCTGACCCGCAAGGGGGATGCGGTCGTGCAGTTCCTCACCCATGTACGCAAACAGCACGCCACGGTCTTTCCCGGCAAGGGAGGCTACTCCGGCATCAACGTGGACATGATCCTCTCGGTCACGGACAGGCTGCGCCTGCGCTCGCTGGAACAGGCCGTCTTCGACATCGACCCCGAGGCGATCATCGTCGTGGAGAACACCTTCAGCGTCACTGGAGGCTCCGTGGGACTGCGCAAGAAGTATTGATCACCGAACGGAAGCGCCGCATGCGAACCCGCCAACGCCCGGCTGAGCCGAGGCCGGGGAGTTCCCCTGCGCGCATCGAAATGCAACGGAAGCCGAACCGAGCAAAGGTCCCGCCGCCCCGGACCGCCGGAGCGAGTCGAGCCTCCTGCCGGTAGCCGCAGACAGATTTACTTCATCTTGCGCACGGAATCACGCTCGACAAGCCGGGGCTCGATCCTGATGACCCGTCCCTTGCTCCGCTTGCTGCTCAGGCGATCAATGAGCGTGTCCACGGCCATGGCCGCAATCTTGCTTGTGGATTGGTGGATCGTCGTGAGCGGCGGGGTCATGTAGCGTGCGATGTAGATATCGTCGTACCCGACAATGGACAGGTCCCGGGGGATACGCACCCCGATCCGGGCGGCCTCGTTGATGACGCCAAGCGCCATCATGTCGTTGCACACGAAAAGGGCCGTCGGCCGGGAAGGCCGCGCCATCAATTGCCGCAGGGCGCGGATACCGCCGCCGCAATCATAGTCGCCCTCGACGATCCATTCCTCGCGAACGGGCAAGCCTGCTTCATCCATGGCCGAGCGCAACCCTTCGAGCCGCTCACTGGCGGACCGGCGCCCCATCGGGCCGGTTACGCACCCGATTTCCGTATGGCCCATCTCAATGAGATGCCGAACGGCCATGTAGCCGCCGTCGGGCGAGTTGTCGTATATCCGATCGACATTGTCCGACTCCGGCCCCCAATCGAAAACAACGGTCGGAGTGGGCCGCTCGGCTTCGAGCAGGCGGAGAATATCGTCGTTCACCTCGCTGCAAAGAAGCAACAGCCCGTCCACCCGCTTCTCCTCAAGGGCATCGAGGTTCGCCTCCATGCGCTTCACATCGCCTTCGGTGTTGCACAGGAAAAGCGTATATCCCCGCTCGTAGCACCGCCTTTCCACGGCGTGGACCACTTCCGCAAAAAACGGGTTCCGGCTGGCGGTGACCAGCATGCCCAAGGTATTGGTGGTCTGCACCTTCAAGCTGCGGGCGATGGAGGAAGGACGATAATTCAGTTCGCGAACGGCGGCATCGACCCGTTGACGCGTGTCCTCGCGGACGAATCGGGTCTTGTTCAGGACGTGAGAGACCGTTGATGTCGACACCCGTGCGAGTTTTGCAACATCCTTGATGGTCGACATGATTGATTATCCGTTGTCTTTGATGAATCTGTCCACTTCCGCGCGGTAGGGAATGGACGTTTGTGCGCCGAGCCTGGTTACGGAGATGGCAGCCGCGGCATGGGCGAAACGAACGGCCCCGGCCATATCAAGGCCCTGTTGCAAGGCCGCGACGAGCGCCCCGTTGAAGGTATCACCGGCGGCAGTCGTGTCAACTGGTGCGACCTCATATCCCGGGACACGCCGGGAAACCCCGGCGGTACTCAAAAAAGCTCCATTCCCGCCAAGAGTGATGATGACCGTTTCAACTCCCTTGTCGTGCAAAACCCCAGCAGCCAGTCTCGCATCGGATTCCGTCGCGACCCTGACGCCCGTAAGCAGTTCCGCCTCGGTTTCGTTGGGCGTTATCACACTCACATCGGCAAGCAGCGAATCAGCCAGAGGCTGAGCCGGAGCCGGATTGAGCACCACAGTCACGCCGTATTCCCGCGCCTTTCGAGCGGCCAACTCGATGGTCGCCAACGGGCTTTCCAACTGCATCAAAATGGTATCGGCCCTCTGCAGCAACTCCAGGCGCGGCCCCAACACGTCAGGCGTCAGGCAACCGTTGGCCTCGGGCGAGATGACAATGGAATTCTCGCCGCCCGCCGCGATCTGGATGAGCGCAATCCCTGTGGGCGTATCGGGCACGACCCTGACCGCCGCCGTATCAATGCCGTCGTCGCGGAAACGCTCCAGGATGCGCACGCCGAAATCATCATCCCCCACGCAGGCGATAAACCCGACATCCGCGCCGAGTCGCGCCGCAGCCACGGCCTGGTTGGCCCCTTTCCCGCCCGGCAGGACCTGGTAGCCATGGCCGATGACCGTCTCGCCGGGACGGGGAAAATCCTCCACCCGCAGGATGTGGTCGGCGTTGACGCTGCCCAGGACTATCAACTTTTTTGCAGTCATGGCGTTACTCGGAAACCTGAATTTTGGTCAGGAGCCGATTGCGGTAGGTGTCGATAATGACCGCGGCGACGATAATCAGGCCGGTGACGATCTGGCGGGCAAAATCCCCCATGCCGAGCAACAGGAGCCCGTTGTTGAGCACGCCGATGATGCAGGCCCCCAGGAACGTCCCCACCAAAGAGCCTTTTCCGCCCATCATGCTGGTGCCGCCGATAACGACCGCAGCGATGGCATTGAGTTCGAAACCGACGCCGAGAATCGGGCTGGCCATGGAGAGGCGCAGCATATACATGATGCCGGCCACGCCGACACAACCGCCGCAGATGACAAAGGCCGCGATCTTGTAAAGGATGGTCCGGTGCCCGGAAAGCCGGACAGCTTCCTCGTTGTTGCCAATGGCATAGATCATCCGCCCGAAGACGGACCGGTTCAGGACGATAGTCCCCAAGATCACGAGGGTCAGGGCCATAATAAAGATGACGGGCAGCCCGAACACGTTCTGCGCGCCCAGGTCGGTAAACACCTCGGGAAAGCCGAACAGGGTTCTGGAATCACTGATCTGGAGGGCCGCGCCGCGGGCGATGTTGAGCATGCCCAGCGTGACGACGAAAGAATGGATCTTCCAGCGCTCGCACACGAACCCGTTGAACAGACCGCACAGCGCCCCGACGGCCAGGCTGACGACCACGGCGAGGAAGAAGGCCAGCCCGGGAGACAGGGATTCATTGGTGAGGGTCAACCCGGCCACGATGGTACAGAGCGCCAGCACGGACCCGACGGAGAGATCGATTCCACCCAACAGAATGACGAACGTCATGCCCACCGCGATGACCGTGTTGATGCTGATCTGCGTACAGATATTCATCAGGTTGATGGGCGAGGCGAAATTGGGCGCGACGAGCATGAAGATGACGATGAGCAGCACGAGCGCCACACCGATACCGGCCTCTCTGAGCAGCAGATATGCAAGTTTCCTGAAATTCATCAGAGTCCCCGTTTAACGTGTTCTGTTCCCGATGACGCCGCGTCATCCTGGATGTATTCTTCGTATGCCATGGTAAGGATGCGTTCCTGATCGAACTCGTCCCGTGGCAGTTCGCCGGTAATTTTCCCGTCGGAAAAAGCGATGATGCGGTGGCAGATGCCCAGCATTTCCGGCAAATCGGACGAGACGATGATGATCGCCTTGCCCGCGGCGGCCAACTTCCAGAGCAGGAGATAAATTTCGTACTTGGCGCCGACGTCGATACCGCGCGTCGGCTCGTCAAAGATGAGCACCTCGGCATTCCGGAACAGCCACTTGGCAAGGACCACCTTCTGTTGGTTGCCGCCGGAAAGGTTGCCCACCCATTGAGAGATGGATGGCGTCTTGATGCCGAGATCGGCCACGAATCGCTCCGCCACCTCCCGCTCCATGTCATGCTGGATGAAGCCGTGCCGCGCCACACCGGGCAGGTCGGTGAGCGTCATGTTCACGGCGCAGGACATTTCAAGAATGAGCCCCTGATTCTTCCTGTCTTCGGTGAGCAGGCAAATACTGTTCTCCACTGCGTCGCGCGGCGTTTTGATGGACAGCTTCTTCCCGTGCAGCAGGATCTCGCCGCCATCTTTGGGGTCCGCCCCGAATATGGCGCGAACGACATCCGTACGCCCGGAGCCGACCAGCCCGGCCATGCCGAGTAACTCGCCTCGCCGCACCTCGAAGGAGACCGGATGGGGCTTGCCCTTGCAACGCAAATCCCGCACGCAAAGCAGGGGCTCGCCAACCGCCACGTCGTCCATGAAGGGATACTCCTCGTCCATGGACCGTCCCACCATGAGCTTGACGATCTCCGGGATGGAGATATCCCGAGCGACATGCGTGCCCGCATTCTCTCCGTTGCGCAGGACGGATATGCGGTCCCCGATCTCGAAGACTTCCTGCAGATGGTGGGAAATGAAAATGATGGTCACGCCCTGGGCCTTGAGCTTGGCGACGATGCCGAACAGCATCTCGATCTCCTTGCTGGAGAGCGTCGCCGTGGGTTCGTCCAGGATGAGCAGCTTGCTCTCGGACGAAATCGCCTTGGCGATCTCAATGAGCTGCATCTGGGCCACACCGAGTAATTCGACCGGCGTCTTGGGGGAGACATCCAACCCAACGATATCCAGCAACTCACGAGTCTTGCGATACAGCGTATGGAAATCGACCAGCCCGTACTTCCGGGGCAAATTATCAAAAAAGATATTCTCCGCCACCGAGAGATAGGAGAGAAGATTGAATTCCTGGTAAACCACACGGATGCCCGCATCCATGGCGTCATGCGGCGTCTGCGGCGCATAGGGCCGCCCCTGGTAGAGCATCTCGCCAGCATCGGGCTTGTAGATGCCGCACAGGACTTTGATGAGGCTCGACTTGCCCGCTCCGTTTTCACCCACCAGGACATGCACCTCGCCCTTCCTGATGTCGAGATCGACGTCGTTCAAAGCGACGACGCCGGGGAACTGCTTGGTAATACCTCGAAGTTCTATGATATTTTCACTTGTAGCCATCCGCGCTCCCACTCAGGGCATACCGAAAATGCGTCGAAAAACGATCCAAAAAGGCAGCGGGCACAAAGGCCCGCTGCCATGATTCGCCGCAGGCCTAAAGGTCGGCCTTGGTCACGAGCTTGATGGGGGTCTTCTGCCAGCCGGTCAGCTTTTCGCCGCCGAGAATGCGGAAACCGACCTTGATGGCGTTGGCCGCCATCTCGGGGCCGAACTGATCGATGGTGGCAAGGCACTTGCCCTGCTTGATCAGCTCCTGGACCGCGCCGATGTTGTCGAAGCCGACGATCTGGATCTTGCCGGTCATGCCGGCGGCGGCGATGGCCTTTTCAACGCCGAGCACCATGGAATCGTTGGCGCACATGACGCCCTGGACGTCCGGGTGCATGGTGAGCAGATTGGTCATCAGGGTGTTGGCTTCCTCGGTTTCCCAATGGGCGGTGCGGGAGGTCAGGAGGTTCAGGTCGTACTTCTTGACGGAACGCATGAAACCGGCCTTGCGCTGCTTGGCATTGTCGGCGCCGGGGTTACCTTCGATAATGATGACCTTGGCGCCCTTGCCGATGGTCTTGCCCAGGTAGTCGCCGACCATTTCGGCACCGTCGGCATTGTCAGGACCGACAAACAGGAAATCCTTGGGCAGACCGGCCTTGACCAGTGCTTCCTTGTTCAGGGTGACATCGAAATTGACGACGGTGATCCCGGCATCGACGGCCTTTTTGACCGGGATGGTCATGCCGACGGAGTCAGCCGGGGCGACAACGATCATGTCCACCTTCTGGGCGATGAAATTCTCCATGGCGCTGACCTGGGTGTCGATGTCGGTCTCGGAATTCATGCCGACCGGAATCAGGGTGAAAGTGCCGTCTTCCTGGGCGTACTTGCGGGCGCCCTCTTCCATGGTTTTGAAAAATTCGTTGGCCAGTGATTTCATGACCAGGCCGACAACCGGCTTCTCAGCGAAAGCCGGCGCGATCGCGACGGTGCCAAGGAACGCCAAGGACATGAATACCACAGAGATCTTTTTGAAAAAACTCATACCGATACCTCCAAATAATTAGTGGATCACACGCATACAATCGTTTGCGCAATCGTTTGCGTAAGCTTTTCCACCCTACCTTCCGTGACATTTCTGTCAAGATTTTTTTGTCCCGACACGCGTCGCCATTCCTATCAATGGACATAGCCCCATGGCGATAATAGTTTCATTCGACAATGGTTTGAATGAGTTGCAACCGCGCCGTGAATCCGGCAGAAATGGCTTCGACCGGGAGTGAAAACCGTTCCCACCTTTTTGTCCTTACCGCCGCGCCGCCCAAAAAGCCGATTCCCGACGATTTCGAAAAACACCGGCGCACCGGCCCGGCAGGCGCAGGACATCGTGACACAAAAAACGGCTGCGGAAATCGGCCCCCCCGTCAAGGCTGACAGGACTGGCCCCTCGGCGGACAATCCCTGTCCAAAATAAAACCCGTTCCAACGCGGCGTTCAAAACGCGATCCGCGTGGCCGTCTGGCTTGCATTGCGGTGTGCCGGACATCTTCAACACGAACCAAGGTTCGCGGGACGACGAATGTGCCTATTGGCGAGAGCGGGAAACGAGTTACGGCAAGGCTCAGCTTGGCGGTTTGAGGCCGACAACAAGACTGCATTTCATTTTTGACGGCAGGATGCCGCCGGAGATATAGCAAAACGGACTCAGGCCGGAAGGCCCCCGCAGGAACGGCACAGCGCATGGCCCTTCCCGCCTGACAGGCGCTCCCCCAAGGCGAAGCGCCAGGGCCTTCCCGGGACGCCTCCCCAGAGCCAACCGGGCGAGGCCTGGGGGGAAACATTGCGGGTGGCTGCCCACACCCAGATACCGGATCCGCCCCCTTGGCCCTGTATCTCATTTGCATCTGAAGTCCGATTTTGATTTCCGGGCCCTTGGCGCGGCCAGTTCATAAACTGGTGCATTGTGCGCCCACCGCCCGGCAATCAGCCGACTTGGCAGATTGTTCCCCCCCGAAGTCCCCGAACTGTCATAGGTTTGGCGGCCCCGCCCCTGGCGGGTATGACTTCGCCAAAAGGTGCGCATGCTTTATTTTGAGCATTCCCAGTATGTTATAAAAACTTTGAACATTTTTGTTCAGGATAAGGCTCCTTTTTGGAGCACGCCTTGCATTATAGGCCTCATGGGTGGGCGCCATGCCGGGCCATGAACTGTTATACCAAGCTGCAACGAGAAAAAACGTGACCGCTATATCCATTGTCGTCCCTGTCTACAATGTGCAGAAGTGGCTCCCCCGCTTCTTTGCCTGTTTGCAACGTCAAACATTTGAGAATTTTGAAGTCCTTCTGATCGACGACGCCTCCAGCGACAACAGTGTCGGCTTGATGGAAGAGATTGCCGCTACGGACCCGCGCTTCAAGCTTATCAAGCTGCCGGAAAATCGCGGTTGCGGAGGCGCTTGCAATGTCGGCATCTTGGCGGCCCGGGGGGAAACCATCTGTTTTGCCGATCCGGACGACCTCCTGCCGGAGAACTCGCTTGAAGTGCGTTACAACGCCTACAAGAAGCATCACGCCGTGGTCCGCGCTTGCCACCATGAAATCATGGACGACGGCACAGTGCGCAACATGGAGGTCAGGCCGTCCGGTCTGCCGGAAATCTGCGCGCCGGTTGAAGCCGCCCCCCGAGTGGGCGTCAATCCGTTCCTTTGCGCGCACTGGACATGGCTGTGGCCCACCGGCCTCCTGCAGAAAAATAAAATCCTGCACGGCGAAGGCATGCGCACTGGCGATGACATCCACATGCTCGTTCAGCTCTTTTTCCGGCTTAACCGGGTGGTCTGGATCGATGACGTCGTCTATTACTGGATCAAGCGCACCGACTCCCTCTCCACGACCGTATACACGCCGGAACATTACGGAAACTATTTCTCAAGCTGCGATATTTTTTATAATGAGGCCAAATCGCGCGGCAAAACCCCTCTCGCGGACATGTTTTTCAGCGAGTACCTGCTTACGTACCCGGGGCATCTCTTGATGCAGATAAGCGAGGGCAAAAGCACCGAGCAGGACGCACGCGAAGTCATCGGCCAGATGGCCCGGGTAGCTGAAAACCACGCGGTTTTCCCCCGTTGCCTGGAGATCATCAAAAAGAATCCGTTGCGCTACCCCGGAATATACCGATTGCATCATATCCTGACCAACAACGCGGCTCTGGCTATCCAGCGTCTTGCGGAGTCCCAGGCCTAGATCGCGCCCCTCGTGCTCCGCATGCAATACCGCGCAGTACGGGCAAAAGGCTGGAGCCAGGAGCTTGTGATCGACAAGTTTGATACGGAACGGGAACTGCTTCGGGTGCGCTATGAGTTCTGTGGCAACCCGCCGGACGAGCGAATCCTCTGGGGTGACGACGAACAGGCGCCCGTCTATGCCAAGAACCGCACCGCCCACGTGGAAAGGGACTTTACGGTTTTTGAGCGCATTCTCTGGCTTGCCCTGCCATCCCACGAAGACACGCAACTGCGCCTGTTTGTGGCCGGGCAGGAAACCTCCCTGCACCACACTGGAGCTGAAATTCGCGCGGCCTTCACCCCCGCCCCGCTTGAAGACACGGGCTTCCCACCGGACGTGCGCGCTCTCCGCCGTCTCGCGACTTCGCCTGGCATGCGGGAAAAATTCAAGAATGCCTGGATGTTCATAGACAAAGACACCGAGGCCGATGACAACGCGGAACACCTATACCGCTGGGTGCAACGCAATCATCCGGAAATCAACGCATGGTTTGTACTCAGTGAATCCTCACACGATTGGCCTCGGCTGGAAGAGGAAGGTTTCCGACTCATTCCCCATGGCAGCGTGGAGCACGGGGCACTCTTCCTGACCTGCGCCAAGTTGATTTCCAGCCAGATGGACCGATATATCTTTACGCCTCTTGAGGAGCAATATTACAGCGATTTCCCCAAGCCGAAATTTATTTGCCTGCCGCATGGAGTGACCAAGGACGATGTGTCGCGCTGGTTTAATAGTATTCCTTTTGATTTATTCATAGCCGCCACCCACGCAGAGACGGCCTCCATCACCAATGACGGTCCCTACCTCATGTCAAACAAAGAAGTGCGCCTCTGTGGATTCCCCCGCTATGACAAATGGCTGGAGCCGACCGAGACAACAAATCAGATCTTCGTCATGCCGACATGGAGGGCAGACCTTGTCGGTGCTTGGGACGGCAAGGGACAACGGCGCGAACGCAACCCCAATTTCTATTCCTCGAACTTTGTAAAGATGTGGGCGGACTTCTTTGGGGATCCGCAACTCAAAGCACTTTTGCAAACATATGGGTATAGGATAGTTTTCTTCTCGCACCCGGGTTTTGAAGACTATGTCGAGGACATGCCGTTCCCCGATTTTGTAGAGAAACGCTCCAAGCGTCATGGTTCCATTATAAAAGTGATGCAACAATCCAAAATCATGATAACAGACTTCTCTTCTGTTGCGTACGACATGGCCTACATGGAAAAACCGGTTTTGTATTACCAGTACGAAAGAAAGGCGGACTTTGTTCACAGTCAAATCTGGAAGAGTGGCTACATTAATTATGAAACCATGGGGTTCGGCCCTGTCTGTCAAAACAAGGCAAGCCTTTTTGCGGAATTGGAAAAGACATTGGAAGGAGGATGCGCAGTGGCACAACGCTACATTGATCGCGTAAAACAAACCTTTGCCTACCACGATCAAGGGTGTTGTCAACGCGCTTTTGAAGCTATCATGCTGGATTCCAATCCAGAGAAAGAAGGGAAACGCCATGTCTAAAAAGAGCGTCCTTCGAGACCTATTCCGCCTGTTGCGCGAACTCGACCAAAACCTCTTGGATCTTCGCCTCAAGGCTCTCCCTCAGCCTGCATTGCTTATGCTTTTGGAAAGGCGCACCGAGCTGCACACGGCTATGCGGCTGAGTGCGAAAAAACTATACCAGCGCAAGCATCGAGCCGAAGAAAGGGGATGGAAGGAACCGTTACAGAACGCGAAACAATCCCTCGCGGCGTTGCACCCCATATTCAAGCGGATGTGCGCTATCCACAAAGACGTCAATGCGGATTTATCCACCGCCGACGCGTGCATCCACTACAAAGACCTACCCGTGATGGTACAGGTTCTTAAGCAGCGTCTGCGGGCACTGGGGGCCGACACAGAGAAGAAAATGGGGGCATTGTCTCCTGAACAGGTATTCAAGGATAAAATTGACGGGATCAATGGCATTACGCGCCAGATTGGGCAACTGACGAATGTCATCAACAAGCTGAACCAATGGGCTGATGCGAAAATCGCAGATCACTGCGCAGAGTTTTCAGCCATTTTTACGCAGCTTGAGACCGACCCAGTCTTGGCGGATGTCCACAGGGATGTCGTGATTGCACTGCGCGGCATAGCCTACAAGAGCATTGCCGCTTCCGGACTTTTTGACGAGCCGTTTTATCTGTCGCAACTCCCGGATGGCGGCAAGGATATTCGGGATGGTCTGAAAAACTACCTGATGCAGACACATGACGCTCCGCCCTGTCGTTTCTTCAGCGATACATACTATAGGCAACAATCCAGCTTTGTGGAAAAGCTCCGCTATTACCCGCTTGAACACTTTGCACGGTATGGCGAACTCATGCGACTGAGCCCCGGGCCGGAGCTGGATATGCTTTTCTACTTGAAAAGCAATGAAGATGTCCTCAATGCGGGTGTTTCTCCTTATCGCCACTTTGTGCACCATGGCGTGGCCGAAGGACGACCGCCGTCTGCGCATGCCGGTGACTTTCTCAGCAGAGAATATATGGACAGCACAGCCGGACGGCTGGCCTTTGTGGGCGACCCCGAAAACGAAGAGCGGTTGGCGTGGGAGGTACTGCGTTCGCGGTGCCAGGAAAGGGAAAACGGACACGTCGTTTCTTTTCCTGTTGCGCAATGGGACGACCATGAAGACAGCTTCGACGGCGTCGTGGTCGGGGCTTCAGCTCTCTCCGCTCTGGACGGAACACGCTTGTCCGCCCTTGCCCGGAGCGGGGCATCTCTGGTTTATCTTGGCGGCAACCCACAAGAAGATCTGCGAGAACTCCTCGCCCAAAGCACCTTCCCTTTGACCAAAGTATGCGCCATCACGAATAACTATGAACGGTTCCTGCGCTGGCAGGAAAGCGAAGTGCCGCTCAGGCTTCTCTACTATCCGTTTAAGAACATGGAGGACTCCCGCCCGCTGGCCGACGCGGTGCTCTCCAGACTTGGACGTAGGGAAGAGGCTGTTTTGCGCCGCTTTGTAGAACCGGCCAAAAACGATGACGGCGGACCCAAGCCAGTCATCAGCGTAGTGAGCATCATTTATAAAAAACCGGACGAAATGTTGGCTTTCCTGGAATCCATCAACAGGCAAGACATCGCCCGCCCCTATGAAGTCGTTTTGGTAGACGACGCCTCTCCCGATGACACCGTTGACCGGGTAAACGCCTGGTTGAAGGGGAAACGGGACTCCGGGCTGCTTAATTGTCATATGGATGTCCGCATTCTTTGCAACGAAACCAACTCTGGCAACTGCATTTCACGAAATAAAGGCATTGAGGCCGCGCGAGCCGAAATAGTGCTTGTGGCGGATGGTGATATGGCCTTTGGCTCCTCCAATCTGAGTGAGCATGCCAGGGCTTACCGGTTTGGCGATTGCGATGCCGTACTCGGTTTTTTCCGTTTTGACTTGAACAAGGAATTCATCTTCGACTGGCTTGCCGCCTGTGAAATCGATCATGAAATCATCAATAAGAAGTTGTTAAACCTCAAGAGCCTGCTGACGGCTTATGGCAATCTGCAATTTCTTGGGCATGGTGTTTTCAATTATGTAACGCGAAATCTTTCATTTAGAAAAGGGGTCATCAAAGAAGAGTATTTCGATCCCGATTTCAGCTACTCCACCAAACCGGACTCCGGCTATGGAGGAGAGGATCAGGAATTCGGGGCCAAGGTATACCTCGCGGGGGGCAAGACCCGTTTCGCCGAGCGCGCAATAGCCATTCATACCCGGCATGCGGATAATTCTTACAATGACAGCAAAGTGCTGGCGAATCTGCGAAACTGGGAGAAGCTTTTGGCCAAGCACCCCGACTTGGCTTTGGTGGATCGCCAGTTCTATCAAGGCAACACGGCCGAGCTGCTGGACAGGGTCTCATCAAGACGGGAAGCGCCGGAGTACATCGCGGCCCACGCCCGCTATACCGCCCCGGAGAGAGCAAATATACAGATCCGCCCCTCCAGGCCGCTCAGGATTTTGACATATAAGTGGCATGCCGCACACCAATATGAACTATTCAAAATGGGGCGACACTCCTTTACCCTGGCAACCAATATCGGGACACGGCATTGCAACAGATGGGAATACGATCAACGCCCCCTGCCCCGCAACGTCAGGTTCGCCCCTCTTGAGGCCATCAATCCGAACGAATACGACCTGGCTATCCTGCCCTTTGATGAGCACGTACTTTACCCTGAACATTGCGGCATGCATTTGCCGGAATGGGGTAATGCGTTCTTGACCATGCTGGAAGCGACAAAGGGCATCCCACAGGTCGCGCTGTGCCACGGCTCGCCTCAGATATATGAGGACGAAGCGACCGCGGACGCCGGTCACACCCGAGGGGAGGTGATCACAGGCAGTCGCGAGGCTCTGCGGGAGCTGCTCGGCGATGTCCATGTGGTCTGCAACTCGCATCAGGCCCAGCGGGAATGGAATTTCGCCAATTCATCCGTCATTTGGCATGGCTTTTCTCCCACGGAATTCCCTCCGGGGAGACATGACCGCCTCGCAGCCTTGACATTGTCCAGGAAGGCCTTCGATTCGTTGCCGATCAAACGCGGGGCCGCCTACCTGGACCACATCTCCGCATCGGTTGGGGCCGACAAGATCGCTTTTTCGCAGTCCCCCCCTCCTCATCCCGGCTACGAGATGCAAACACAGGAGTGGGCGCTGGCGAAATTTCAAAATTATACGGCATACATTGGAGAATTTGCCGCCTACCTCAACACAACCGTAGGCGCTCCCATGCCGCGCTCACGCGGTGAGGCGATGATGACCGGAACCGTTCCCGTTTCATTGCGCAACCATGATGTAGACATGTTCATCCAGAACGGAGTGAACGGTTTTTACGGCGACAGCGCCGAGGAGCTTGCGGAACAACTTGCCTGGTTGCTGAGCCATGAGAAAGAACGGCGAACAATGTGCCGCCAGGCACGGCTGACCGCCATGGATATATTTAATATAGACAGATACCTTTCAGCGTGGAGCGATTTGGCTACGCAGATGGTATAAGATGTGCATTACAGTGACAACATGGGTATGCTTCCGGCAGTCCATAGATATTTAACCAGCTACTAACGACCAAGGACATACTATGGGCAAGTATCCGCTTCCCCCAGTTTTCGACCACCGATACTATGCGTCTCGCAACCCCAATGTCGCCAACCTCTCTTTTGAGGATGCCTGCCGCCATTTTTTGACAATAGGGAAAAAGAGGGGTTGCCTCGGTTCACCGATAGCGGATCATCGCTTGTTTATTGCCTGGATTGCCGGGCTTGGATGTGAACGGATCCTGGAGATTGGACCGGGTGTGAATCCATCATTCAACGGAGACAATGTATTTTACTTTGACGTCCGGGAAGGCGATGAGTTCCACAACTATGCGCGCGGAAAAGGTGTAGAGGACATGCAGTCGCTTCCAAGCATAGACTATTATGCGGAAGACGGCTCGCTCCGTGGGATCGACAAGAAATTCGATCTCATCTTTTCCTCACACTGCATTGAACACGTCTGCGACATTGTCACGCACATCAATGAAGTCGAACACATACTTGAGGATGATGGCATCTACTGCCTCGTCGTCCCCGACAAAAGATATTGTTTTGACCATTTCCGCCGCACCTCTTCCATCGGCGACATAGTTGATAGACATTTCGCCACTGACACCAAATACCATCCGTTGCAAGTGTTCATCGACGGGCTTTTCATGGCGCACAATGATTCCGGAAGGCACTGGCGAAGAGACCACGGCGAGGCCAACATCGACGCCGGCGCCATTCCAGCCGCCATTGATCGCTGGAAAGCCTCCAACGGAAGAGACCCCGGAATGCATGCGTGGACATTTACCGACGACTCATTCCTACAGATCTTCAACCTTCTCTACGTATCCGGAATGACGCGACTGAAGCCTGTCCGCGTATACAATACGCCAAAAGACACGTTTTCATTTTGCGCTATCTTGCAGCGGGAGCCGAGCGCGATGCAGGGAGAAAACCGATGAGGGCCATCCTGAAAGATTTTGAAGACAAGTTCGGGCGCAAACCGCGTGTGCTTATCCTGGCCGACGTGCCAGGATGGGCTTACGACATAAACAGCAAGGGAATACAGAAAGCCTTGGCTGACGACTTTGAAATCGAAATCGCCTACCTGCATCACGGGGAGGCCCCTGATCCCCGTCCCGACTATTTTGATATCTATCATATTTGCTGTTGGGTGGACATTGTCGATCACTGGCATATCGACCCGCGGCGGATTGTCAAAGAGGTATCCAGCCACCGATGGGAAGATCCCGGACAGTGGGGACCGCTCACCACAAAGCAATTTTGCGAAAAATATTTGGCGGATTCAGGCGTCATCACGGCGGTGTCGAAACGCCTGCATGAGAGCGTGGGCAAAATCAGACCGGTCCTGTTGGCCCCTAACGGCGTGAGCGGCTTCTTTGAGCCCGGCCCCCCAAAGACAGGCGACCTGACGTTTGGCTGGGCCGGCAATGCCAACGACCCCTGCAAGGGACTGCGCGACATCCTGCAACCCGCCTCATACCGCCTGATAAACCTCAATATCGCTCCGGGCAACGTGGCGCATGAAGAAATGCGGCAGTTCTATCAAAAGACCGATGTGCTTTGTGTCGCTTCGACCAAAGAAGGTGAGCCGCTGCCCTTGCTGGAAGGGATGCGTTGCGGTTGTTTCCCGATATGCACGGATGTCGGTATTGTCCCGGAATTGATCCGCCACGAAGAGAACGGTTTGATCGTGGAGCGCACCCCGGAGGCGTTTCGCAAGGCCTTCAAATGGTGCCTTGAACATCCGGAGCGGATTCGCGCCGCCAGCGAGGCCAACAGCGAGCTCATCCGCAAGACGCGCAGTTGGGACCGGCTGAAGGGAGCCTGGCGCAGGGCGTGGTGCGAGGCGTTGCGGTATCATACGCAAAATAAAAGCACAGAGGGAACAGGGGTTGTACCCGATCTTCCAACCGATGCGGTAAAACAAATGCCAAAGAAGAAAAAGAACATTTCGCTGATTACCCGTTTCTACAAGACGCTCGCGTGGATTGACGCGCATTCTCTCGCTTCCGGCGGCATAGCCGTTTCCAGTGCGCACAAAACGCCATACCCCGAAGTGACGGGATACTACATCCCCACTTTGATCGCCTGGGGAGAGCGGGAGAAGGCCATTCAGTTCGGCCAGTGGTTGCTCTCCATACAGCGGGAGGACGGTTCGTTTCCCGGGCCGGACGACCATGCCCCATATGTTTTCGATACGGGACAGATCGTTCGCGGGCTGCTTGAATTGACTCGCCAGGGACTGCTTGACTGCACCGATGCCTTGGAAAAGGCCTGTGGTTGGATAACGCACTTCATCGAAGAAAGCGGGGAGATTCGTTGTCCCGACTTGTCGCAGTGGGGAACGGGCGCCGTCCCGGCTGGGGTCCTTCTCTACGCACTGGAACCCGTCAGGCGCGCGACCGAACTGTTGCGCAGACAAGATATGATCGCCGCCGTGGATCGTTGTGTCGCACACTTTCTGCGTTCCCCCGATCTCGTTGATTTTACCTGCTTGTCGCATTTTCATGCCTATATCCTCGAAGGATTGTTTGATCTCGGGTATGAAGATCTCTGCCGCAAGGGGATGGAAAAGGCGCTCTCCCGGCAGTTGCCCGACGGCGGCCTTCCGGCCTACCGGGATGTCTCTTGGGTGTGCTCCACCGGCATGTTCCAATACGCTGGATTGCTGTATAAAATGGGGAGAAAAGAAGAAGCCGACCGGTATTTTGCCTATATGGCTTCCTTGCAGAATCCAACTGGTGGTTGGTTTGGAAGCTACGGAGCCGGAAAGACGTATTTCCCCGATGCCGAGATATCGTGGGCAAGCAAGTATTTCCTTGATACGTTTTCGCGCAAATTAAAGAGTTCCTTTGAAGAACATGCGCCACGTTTCCTCGACAATATCGCTCCGGATGACGGCCGATACCTGTTGGTAAAACAGCAGATCGAAACCCTTACGCGGCACACTGGCGCTTCCGAATTGTCCGTGTTGGACGTCGGTTGCGGCAAGGGGCGTTACCTTGCCCGTCTTGCCCAGGAACCGTTTGCCGCAAGACTTGCCTTGTATGGCAGCGACCTGTCCACGACGGTTTTGCGCTACGTCCCCTCCGGCATCAAAACACAACAGGGGACATGTCTGAACCTCGGCTATCCGAGCGAGTCCTTTGACTTTGTCTTCTCCTGTGAAGCGCTTGAGCATTGCGTTTACACCGAAGGCGCACTGCAGGAGCTTTGGCGCATCGTGAAGCCGGGTGGAGTTTTGTTGATCATAGACAAAAACAGTGCGTTGCTTGGGAATCTACAGATACTGGACACGGAGCAGTGGTTTGACACCCAAACGGTCCAGGGCATTCTGACCGACCTGGGCGGGAGCGTCTCCGCCCATGAGGGTGTCCCCTGCGAAGGACGCAACGACAAGTTGTTTACTGCGTGGATCTCCCAAAAGAACGGATCGGCACTGTCACAAAACCTGTCCTTTACCGACTGGAACAAAGTCATCGTCGGCAGCGCAACACCAGACGCGATGGCGGAACGCGTACTCTCGGGGAACATACCCGAATGGATATCGGTCATGCTGGAAGAAAGCCGCCCGGGGGATGCGTGCCTTGAATTGGGAAGCGGATCGGGGCTCCTCTCCGCTTCCCTGGCGAAACAGGGGCGAAAGACCTCCTTGCTCGATTTCAGCGCCGACAGCCTGGCCTTCTCGAAAAGGCTTTACGATGAACTGAACCTAAGCGGCGAATTCACCCATGCGGATGTCCTGCAGCCGCTGCCGTTTGCGGATGCGACGTTTGATTGCGTCTGGAGCAGCGGATTGCTGGAGCACTTCAGCGACGCGGAAATACAACATATCGTTTCAGACTCCGCGCGGATTTCAAGAGGGATCGTTCTGTCTCTGGTTCCCAATGCGGCGTCAATCCCCTACAGGATCGGCAAGTGGCACCAGGAACAGACCGGGAAATGGCAATATGGGTACGAAGATCCCAAATACACCGTTGCGCCCTTTTTTGAAAAAGCGAACTTACATGGCATTCGAGAATACACAGTCTCATGGAAGCATGCGCTCAAATTCATGTCTTTCGACGGCGCAACGGCACTTCGCGGCCTTTTTGAACAATGGTATGACTCGTTGAGCGAAAGGGATATAAAAATGCTGCCCCAGGGCTATCTGCTGGTGACGGTCGGCAGCAAAAAATCATGATTCGGACATCGAATCGTGAAATAAACAATTCTTCACAAGAGAAGGGATAGCCTATGATAGGAAATGATTGTCTCGTAATTATACCCTCGGACCCTCTCGCCGCCTATGAGGAGAAAGGATATCTGGTGCGTTTGTTGCGGGATGACTATTTCAATCCCAAAAAGGCTTTCAAAAAAGTTTATATTGTCAGTCCATACGAGCCTGACGGAGTGCGGGAAATCAACGGCTACAGCGTTATCGGCGTGAAGGGCAGGGCCACGCTTGACGTGATTTCACACATCTCGCCCGACCTGATCAGAGGGTATGGCGGCTACTGGGCCTGCGACCTTGCCATATACGCATCCATTCTCGGCGCTCCGAATTGCCCCGTCTATGTGAGCGTTCATGATCCCAACCCCAAGAATATTCACCCGACATTGGTGTTCCCGGACCGTGTTCATTGCACCAGCAGCATCGTCCGCGACGCGGTGTTGCGCACGGGGAGGGACGAAGCCTCCACATGCATTGTGCCGAACTGGGTCAGCCCGGAGTCCTTTTATCCTGACGACTCCTTGCCGGAGTTGCCTGCGGAGTGGGGGGATCTTGCGGGATGCCTGCCGATTCTGCATGTCGGAAGAAAGACGGAACAAAAGAACATTGAAACGCTTATTGGCGCGCTAAAAGCTTTGCCGCAGCAGTATATCGCGATATTTATCGGGCAAGGCGACGACATGGTATACAAGAGGTTGGCGAAACATCTCGGAGTCGAGACGCGTTGCTTTTGGGTGCCTACTGTAGACAATGACGAGATCAGGAAATGGTACTCCTGGTGCCATGTCATGTGCACACCCTCCCGTTGGGAAGGGTTTGGTATCGTGTTTATTGAAGCGGCCGCTTGCGGCGCGCCTATCGTTACATCCAACATCCCCCCCATGAACGAGATTCTGACGCATGAACACGACGCGCTTTTGGTCGATGCCCATGAATCGCCAACGGCGCTGGCGCAAAGCATACAGCGATGTTCGGACAAGGCGCTTGCCCGTCGCCTTTCTCGGAACGCAGTCGAAACCTCGAAAAAATACTATAAGGAAACCGTCCAGGCGCTTGAGGCGAAGATGATGCGAACAACGGAAAGACGACAGGTCAGCCCAGAGTTGGATGGTCTTCGGCGCGAGCAGGCGCTTGCCTATTTCGCAATGAGATAATTTCGGGGAGCGTGGCTTGGCAACCACTTATGGGGTCTTGTTGCTTTTGCGTTTGGACTTCCATCTCTCCTTTTCAGCGCCGGCACCCGTAAACAGTTTTGGAGAAAGGTATGGCCCAGTCGATATTTGTTGAACAATTTCGTTGTCCCGCGTGTCACGCCGCGCTTCATGCAGGCACCCGATTTTGCCAATGCGAGGGGTGCGGAGCGCGGTACATGCTCCTGGGGGGCCTTCCCTTGCTCGTCCGCGATCAAGCCGCCCACTTGTCCGGCATTGAAGCCGCAAGAGCCGCGAATCCCGGTTGGTACGAACATGAGCAGCCGCCTGAAGCGGTGAGCCCGTGGCGGCATCATCTCCGCCGACGCAGGCTGTACGTCACTTCCGTCATAAAGCGAGAGATGGCCGACCGCGGACTGGACAAGTCGTGCCGCCTGCTTGACCTCGGTTGCGGCGACGGCAACAACCTGACTTGGCTTCAGGAATTTTCCGACAATTTGTATGGCAGTGATTACAATCTGCTGCGCCTCGCCCGCGCGCAAAGGAACGTGCCTGCGGCGCACATCTTCTTGGCCAACATACTCGATTACCCTACCGAAGACGCTTTTTTTGACGTGGTATACTTCAACCACGTCATCGAGCATATCCCTGACGATCTCGCGGCATTGCGAGAGGTGCGGCGTATCCTGAAGCCGGGAGGGATCCTGGTCCTCGGCGCTCCCAACGAAGGCTCCTGGTGGTGGCAGTTGGCCTACAAACGGGACCCGGCCTCCTTGCTCAGAACCGATCATGTGCATTTCTATACTGTCAGGGTCTTGGACTGCATGATGCGCAAGGCGGGATTGGACGTTCTCGAATCCAAGCGCCTGGGCTTCGGACCGCCGGATTGGCGCCTTGATGGACGGATACGGAAATACAAGTGGGTGGATGACACGTTCGAGTTTATTGGCCAGGCCGTCATGCCCTCTCAAGCCTCTTCCATGTATATCATTGCCACGAAAAGCTGACTTGGACTCGGTAAAGACGGCAGAAACAACTGCGGAAGGGGTTCAAGACCAAGGCCCTCTTGCACGCGACGGCCAGGGCTTTGTAAAACGGCAAGACGGATCGTCTTCCCTCAACAGCCTAACAAGATATGAACAATGACTAAAGTTTCAATAATATTACCTGTCTACAATGGCGAAAAATACCTGCGGACAGCGATAAAAAGCATTCTCAATCAGTCCTTTGAGGACTTTGAGCTCATACTTGTGAACGATGCCTCCACCGACAGGACCTTGGACATCATTCAATTTTTTGCCGCAAAGGATAAACGAATAAAGGTAATATCAAACCAGGAGAACAAGAAGCTCCCGGCCTCGCTCAATGTTGGATTCTCCGAAGCGACGGGAGCGTATTTGACATGGACTTCAGATGACAACGCCCTCATGCCTGATTGCATCGAGCGGCTTCTGGCGGAATTGATAAAAAGAGATGTTGATATTATTTACGCCGATGTCGAAGAGATAAATGAGCATGGCGACCTCACAACGATCATGCGTCGCGACAAACCTATAGAATATTTGCTTCACACCAATGTCGTCGGGGCCTGTTTCCTGTACCGCCGTGAAGTCCAAGAACGTCTTGAAGGATATAGAGAGGATCTTTTTCTAATAGAAGACTATGACTTTTGGTGCAGAGCATATTTGCAAAATTTTAGATTCCACCACATCAAAGAGATTTTATATTCATATCGGCGGCACACCCAATCGCTTTCCTTGAGCTATACGGAACGCGTCTCTTTTTACCGCCTGCAATACATCATAAAAACAATGAGAGGAATCGACAACCAAGCCCTTAAGAATCAGATACTCGGAGAAGTTTTCAGCATCTACAAAGGGTTTTACTGGGCACCGGCGAAGATAGACGGCTCATCCCCCCAGCAGGCGCTGGAGCACTTTCAAAAGCAGATCAAAGCAAGCCCGTTGAATCTTTTCAATTACCACGCCACCGCGCAACTTTTTTCCGCTGCCAACGACTATGCCGCGGCTGAGGCGGTGTTAAAGGATATTCTTGACGTATTCCCTTATTGGGAGAACGGCGTCATGTTGTTGCTGGATATATATTTAAAACAAAACAAAATAGATGCAGCAATAGCATTGATACAAAATGCCGCCGCCATTGATGACCAGAACGATACGTACAAGAAAATTCTACTCACGCTACTAAAACACCACAAGGGAAGTTAAAGTGAGCTTTGACGCACACCACGGTGACGCTTTTTATCAGAACCATAGCGTTGTATCCCTCACCATAAGTTGGAAACACTGACGAAGACCCACGGAAACGCGTCCATGCCAATGAAGGCGAAACGACTTTCAGCGGCTGATCGTTCTTACAGCGAAAAGACAGGATAATTTCATTTTATGTCCTAGCCGCCATCCTCTTGTTGCGGCATGAGTGCAAGACGTAAGACTTTGCGGGAGCGACCATGAAAAAAATACTCGTTTTTGCCGGCACCAGACCGGAAGCCATCAAGATGATTCCCGTCTATATTGCATTGCGGCAATGCCCGGACTTCGACATCAAACTCGTAGCCACCGGACAGCACCGCGAGATGTTACTCCAGGCTTTCGAAGACTTTGACATCAAGCCGGATTTGAACCTGGATGTCATGGCGGCCAACCAGACCCTTGCCTCGCTTTCAGCTCGGCTTTTCACGGCCATCGACACCCTCCTCGCGCAGGAGGCGCCTGATGCCATCCTTGTCCAAGGCGACACCACCACCGTACAAGTCGGCGCTCTTTGTGCCTTTTATCGCGGCATCGCCATTGGCCACATCGAAGCGGGCCTACGAAGCGGCGATATGCTCGCGCCCTTTCCGGAGGAATTGAATCGACGCGTAGCCAGTCTGGTGGCGACCTGGCATTTTGCGCCAACTCAACGGGCCGCCGACCAGCTCCTCGCGGAAGGCATTGACGCCAATTCCATCCTCGTGTCGGGAAACTCCGTCATCGACGCTCTGCTGTTGATGCGGGACAAGGTGCTTGCCGCACCGCCCAAACTTCCTCCGGAGGTATCGGCGGTGATCGAGGAAGACCGTGACATTTTACTTGTCACGGGACACCGGCGTGAAAGCTTTGGTACTGGATTCAAAAATATTTGCACCGCCCTGCTCGAACTCGCCGAATCCTTCCCCAAACTGGCAATTATCTACCCGGTCCACCTCAATCCCAATGTGCAAACCGTTGTCAGGGCGATGCTTGGCGGGCATTCACGCATTATTCTTACCGCCCCCCTCGGCTACAAGCCCTTCGTTTACCTGATGAGCAAAAGTCGGCTCATTCTATCCGATTCGGGCGGCATCCAAGAGGAAGGGCCGTCCCTGGGCAAGCCCGTGCTGGTTATGCGCGAGATAACCGAGCGCCCCGAAGGCATTGAGGCCGGGGTCAACATGCTGGTCGGCACCGATCGGGATAAAATTGTGGCGAACGTTTCGAAACTGCTGCTTGATAAAGAACTATACCAAACGATGGCGACACGAAAGAACCCTTATGGCGATGGCCACGCCGCGCAGTTGATTGCGAAATTTCTTTGCTCAGCCGAGCATGGTGAGCGCGCCTGAACCGTCTCTTTCTCGACTGCGCACCGGGCAAGCGGATCCATTATTCTTGGCCATGGATGGCCCGTCACGCGTTAGCGGCAACGCAAATCAGTTGAGTCGCCGCGAGCAGACGGCCAGGCAGGGGGCAGTGCCAGATAAAGAGTATCTCCGTACCCCGTTATGATCATTGTGTCGTCAGCACAGGATAGATGCGGTATTTAGTTGGCTCACCTCACATAATTGAACGATATCCCCGATAATCTTCATGCTCAAGATTTAAAGCTTATTTATTATAAATGGTAGCTTTTAGGCTAAACGACATCGGATACTTATTTGCATTATATTGATAGTTATATAGACCGCTGTCCCCGTCTCGATCCATCTCTCCGGAATCATAAAAATTTTCCGTGAATTCATTCAAGAATTCAATATGCAATCCTGCCAATGACAACGCGTTGATAATATCAGATATGGTGTGCATCCAAAAATACGCTTTTACCCCGTGCTTACATTCGGATGCATATCCGCCAATGGAATCTTCCATGTCCGGCTCTTTTCCGAAATAAGGATATTTTATCTCGTATTGCTCGTTGCTCAGCTTACTTTCATCCAGCGAGAGAAAAAATGGATGCGAATCAAAGACATATAAAAATCCGTTGTCTTTCAAAAGAGTTCGAATTGTATTTGCCCAGATATTCAAATCCGGCAGCCATCCGAGCACTCCCTCGGAAGTAAACACAATATCATATTTCCGGTCGTGGCTTTGCGACAGTGTCATGACATTCGACTCAATGAAATCCACATTATGAACTTGAATGTCCGCGGCAAGTTTCTTCGCATAAAAAATATTTTCCGGGACTAAATCAATGCCGGTAACTTGGCTCGCCCCCATTCTTGCCAAAGCGATTGTATCGGCTCCCGTATTACACTGTAAGTGTACTATTTCTTTTCCGGTTATATCTCCTAATTCAGCCTGTATATAGCCGTTCAGCTTATGCGTACCGTTTTCAAATGCTGATTTAAAGGCGCTGAAATGATCTTCTGAAATTTTGCTCCAGGCTTCCTTGTTTGATTCTATTTCTTTCACTCCGCTTATCCTCCGCTATCGGTTAACTATAGACCAGTGATACAAATAGCGCCGATCCACTGCAAGGTGGAGATTGTTGCGGGGACACTGACGACGCCTTGGACTTCACCCGCACACACTGATATTCTCGATGGATTGGCACAAAAACACGTCATTATCGAACGTAGCTATGACTAATTAAGCCAAATCTGATTGAGCTTACTGCCGGTCGCCCCTCGTACAGTGCGTACCAAAGTCATGCAGGCGACGACCACTTACCCACAACAACGAAAGGCTGAGAATTCTCAGCCTTCCTTATTCATACTACTAGTATTCGAAATCCGTATGGTTTGGCGCTCACTGCATCTTGGTTTGCGCATTTGAAACGCCGAATGCAGTTTTGCCTAACAATTTCTATTTGCACTGGCCCCATCTTGTGGGGATCCTGCAGGCCAAGGTGTCGCCCCGCCGAGGGGACACAGCTACCAAACCGTTTTGAAAGAGTCTTTTAAATCAGAGGTACTGCCAGACTTTGTCGATTGTTGTTTCCATGACGGCAACGACGCAAAGATCAGTGTAGGCGATTTGGACAACCTCGGCCCGAAACTTCCCCTCCCCTTGCTCCACGTTGAAGGCGTCCATGATTGCAATGGATTCATTGCGGGTGCGTGATCGCGGGGAGCTGCCGTCATGAGTTCGGGGGTGGTAACCCAAGAAGATCGTCTTGGGCTTTTCCTGTTCTTTATGCATACCGGCCCTCGCTGGCTTGTGGTTGTCCGTGTTAGGCTCCGGGGCCGACGTCCGTGATCCGGCCTGGGGGATGAGCTCCAATGAATTCTCCCCAGCCTGCGGTTAGTGCGCGCTCACCGTAACCCCGAGGCTGTGCTTGCAGTCCATTCGAACCACAGGCCCGCCCGCAATGACAGTTGCTCCGGCGGCTAGGGTGCTATGGAGATAGCCCATCACATTGTGGAGTCAAGCTCTTCCTGCCCGTGCCCCAAAAGTTGTACCATATTTGTGCAACCTTCAAGCGAAAAAGGCTTGGTGGCGCTGGAGGAGGTTGAATCCGCAGCAGCTTGGATGCCGCGTGAGACGATCGTGTGACGACAAACCGGCAGCAACCGCGCATGCGCAACGGGATTCCCGCCACGAATTAGGGCGAAGGCACACCCTCCGGCGTGTCCCGGTGGTTTGGTCCCGGCTCCAGGTCTCGGCCCTGACCGACAACCCCGGTCAGGGCCTTCAAGACGACAATTCCCGTCCCAACCCGGATGGACGCGCAATCAGCAAATCAGATTGCGTTCCGCCGCCCTTCCTCGATATAGATCTCGTTCAACCGCCTGGCTGTGGGGCCGGGGACGCCTCCAGAAAGCTCCGTGCCGTCGATTTCCACCACGGGCAGGACAAAGGACGTGGCCGAAGTCACGAACGCCTCCTGCGCCGCCTTGGCCTCGTCGAGGGTGAAGGGGCGTTCCTCGATGACAAATCCCCGCTCCTCCGCCAGCTTCAGGACCGCGGCGCGGGTGATGCCGGGCAGAATGGAAGAGGACAGTTGCCGGGTCACTATCGCGCCCTCGCTGGTCACGATATAGGTATTGCTCGAACTGCCTTCGGTAACGAAGCCGTCCTCCACCATCCAGACGTCGTCCTTGCCTTGCTTCTTGGCCCCGGTCTTGCTCATGGAGGCGGCCAGCAGTTGAACGGTCTTGATGTCCCGGCGGCGCCAGCGGATATCCGGGATGGAGACGACCCTGAGCCCCTTTTTCTCACCGGCCAGATTCTTCAACTGGGTGAACGCCACCACGGTCTGACTCACGTTCTCGGGGAACAGGAAATTCCGGTCGGCCACCCCCCGCGACACCTGGAGATAAACGCAGCCTTCCTCCAGGCCGTTCTTGACCACCAGTTCACGGTGCAATGCAAGCCAGGCCTCGCGGTCCATGGGCATCGGCATGCCCACTTCGCCAAGGGAGCGCTCCAGGCGGGCCATATGGCCGTCGAAATCCACGAGCTTCCCATCCAGAACGGAGGTCACCTCGTAAACGGCGTCGGCGAACAGGAAGCCCCTGTCGAAAATCGATATCGAGGCTTCCTCCTCGGGAATGAACGCCCCGTTGAGATATACTATGCGGCTCATATTAATTCCCCTTGTTCACGGCCTGTCTGCAGAAGGCCGAAATCATGGTCCTGGCCGGAATGAAACTGTCCAGCGTCATGTACTCATCCAAACGATGCGAGTTCTCCCCGACCGGCCCCATGCCGTCGAGTGTCGGGATGCCCATGGCCGCCGTCCAGTTACCATCCGAGCAGCCGCCGGTAGATATTCCGCCGACCTCGATGCCCAGCTTCGCGCCCTCGGCCACCAGCAGTTGGAAAAGCGCCTCGCTTTCGGGACCACTTTCCATCGGGGGACGCTGTCCATGCACGACAACTTCGACCGTGGCCCCAGGAAGAAGCGTTTCCTTGGGCAGGGCCTCGAAAAAGGCGTCCACCTCGGCCATCTCCTGCATGGTCGCGTAGCGGACATCCACTTCCACCTCGGCCCGGTCCGGAATGATATTGGTCTTGTCGCCGCCCCGAATCACCGTGCATTGGGCGGTAATGCCCGATCCCGCATGGTTGAGGGCGTTGATGCGGCCGATCTGGTGGGCAAGCTCCACCACGGCATTGACGCCCTTTTCGGGGTCGGCCCCGGCATGGGAGGAAACGCCGTGAGCGACGACCCGGACCCGGTATCCGCCCTTGCGGCTGACGACGTACCTGAAACCGGGACGGCACGGCTCGAAGACCAGGACCCGATCGCACAGGGCGGCGGTCTCCTCGATCCACGGCCGGGAATTGTGAGAGCCGGTCTCTTCATCGCCGTTGAAGGCGAGACAGACGGCCATATCGTCCAGCGCCCCTTCCTTCTTGAGCCGCTCAACCACGTACACGGCCAGCAAAAGGCCGCCCTTCATGTCGTTGACGCCGGGGCCGTGGGCAAGACCGCCTTCCGTGCGGAAGGGACGCCTGCCAGCTTCCCCGGTGGGGAAAACGGTATCCATGTGCCCGAGGAACAGAAAATCATACCGGCCGTCCCGGCTGGGGGTGCAGGCCTTGAGGCAGGGCACGCCGTCCTCTCCCTGGCGGGTTATTTCCACTTCCAGGCCCAAGGGGACAAGCTTGTCCCGCAGGAATGCGGCCACTTCGGCTATCCCCTCCGGATTGTCGCTGCTGCTGTCGAGATTAATGATCCGCTCAAAATCATTGAGAAAACGTTCATAGCACTGTTGTTCTTCAGTCATCTATCTATCCTATCCAGGTAATCAGGGTTTCCCGGAGTCGGGCCTAGCGGCTCAGCTTCGGATTCATTTCATCGCGGAGCCAGTCGGCGAACAGGTTGATGCCCACGACCAGCAGAATAAGCACGGCGCCGGGGAAAAGAGTCAGCCACCACATGCCCGCATAAATGTAGTTCTTGCCGATGGCGATCATCATCCCCAGGGAAGGCTCGGTCAGGGGAACGCCCACGCCGAGAAAGCTCAGTGTGGCCTCCAGCATGATGACCACCGCGAGGTCCACGGCCATAACCACGAAAATGGGCGGCAGCGCATTGGGCAGGATATGCTGGAACAGGATGCGGAAATCCTTTGCGCCGGAGGCCTTGGCCGCCATGACGTAGGGATTGTCCTTGATTTCGAGCACACTGCCCCGGATGGTGCGGGCGTATCGCACCCAGTCCGCGATGCAGATGGCGAGAATGACCGTTCCCAGACCCCTGTTGTCGAATACGCCGAGCAGCAGGACAGCCAGCAGGGTCGTCGAAAAGGAAAAGACCGTATCCGCACACCGCATGACAAAGGCGTCGAGGAAGCCGCCGTAGTAGCCCCCGATCATGCCCAGGGTCACGCCGATGGTGCCCGCGATGGCCACGACCGAAAAACCGACCAGCATGGATGTGCGCAGCCCGTAGAGAATGGTGGAAAGGATGCAGCGTCCCTGGTCGTCGGTGCCCAGCGGGAAGGCGCTGGAGCCGCCATGGACCCAAAAGGGCTGGAGCAGGACGTTGCCCAGATCCACGGACGAGAGATCGTAGGGATTCATGGGCGCGATCAGCGGCGCGAAAACACCGGCAAAGAGAAAACAGAGCATGATGGCCGCCCCGAGCATGGCCGGCTTGTCGTTCAAGAAGCTGTGCAGCCGTTTGTTTCTGATGGAACCGTTCATGGGAGACCTAGCTGTAGCGGATTTTCGGGTTGAGCACTGCGTAGAGCAGGTCGACCAGGATATTGATGAAAAGGATGATGCAGGCGGCCAGCATGATATAGGTGACGATAATGGGCTGGTCCGTCTCGAAAATCGATGTCAGCAGGAGATTCCCCATACCCGGCCACTGGAAGATGGTCTCCGTGACGATGGAAAAGGCTATCAGCTCGCCGAACGAGAGTCCCGCGATGGTCACCACGGGGATAAGGACGTTGCGCAGGGCGTGCTTGAGAATGACCTTGGTCGGAGACAACCCCTTGGCCCAGGCCGTCTTGATGTACTCTTCGCCCATGACCTCGCGCATGCCCGCGCGGGTCAGGCGCATCATGACCGCCAGTTGGTAGCTGGAGAGGGTCAGCGCGGGCAGGATGATGTGCTTCCAGCCGTCAACGGTCAGCAGCCCGGTGCGCCAGGCCCCGAGTTGCACCGTGTCGCCCCGGCCGAAGGCGGGTAGGATCTCCAGCCAGACGGAGCAGACCATCACCAGCAGGATACCGGTCAGGAAGGTCGGCATGGAGATGCCCAGAAGGGACCCGGACATGAAGACCTGGGCCAGCGCGCCTTTCGGGCGGATGGATACGACGATGCCCAACCCGACCCCGACGATGAAGGAGATGGACATGGCCACCATGGCGAGCTCGAACGTGGCGGGAAAACGTTCGAGGATGGTGTCCAGGGCGTCCACCTGGCTGACGTAGGACTTGCCGAAGTCCCCGTGCAAGGCGCCGCCGATGAACTTGAAGTACTGCACGTAGGTGGGTTGGTCCAGGCCGTAGGCGTGCCGGACCATTTCCCGTTCTTCCTGGGTTGCGTACTTGCCCGCCAGCATGAGCACCGGATCGCCGGTGAAACGGAAAAGGCAGAAGCAGATGAAGGAGACCGCCATCAGGACCAGAAGTCCCTGGAGGACTCTTCGGAGAATGTATGATGCCATAGTGGTGAAGAGGGGCCGCCGAAGCGGCCCCGTGTTGTTCGCTGTTTGCTACTGGATTTCCTTGACCACGATCCAGCGGTCAGGGCGGGGATTGAACTTGATGTTCTTGCCTTTGGCTACGGCGTACAGATCCTGCTGGTAGTGCAGGGGAATCCAGGCCACGTCTTCCATGACCATGGCGTTGATATTCTGCAGCGCCTTGTCACGCTCGGCCAAATCCACGATGCTGGAGGACTTGACGATCAGGTCGTCAATGGCCGGATTGGAATACACGGCGCCGTTATAGGCACCCATGCCCTTTTCCTTGTCCCAGGTATGAAGCAGTTTTTCCGCGCTGCGGCCGAAGTCGTAGGAACCGTCGAACCAGCCGATCAGGTAGAACGGATGCTTGAACTCGGCGGTCTCGTCAAAGAAGATGGACTTGGGCTTGACGTCCAGCTTCACCTTCAGGCCGATCTTGGCCATGTACTTGGCGACGGCTTCGGCAATTTTCTCGTCATTGATGTAGCGATCGTTGGGGCCGGCGATGGTGATCTCGAAGCCGTCGGCATACCCGGCTTCGGCCAGCAGTTGCTTCGCCTTTTCCGGGTTGTACTCGATGCGCTTGATGTCGGCATTGTAGCCCACGGTGGCCTTGTCCGGGATCTGGGAGGCCTTGGTGGCCTTGCCCTGCATGACCTTGTCGATGATCTCGTCTTCGTTGATGGCGTAGGCCAGGGCCTGGCGGACGCGCTTGTCGGCGAACGGCGTACCGGGCTTGTTGGAAACGGTCAGGTAGATACAGCGGCGCGCCGGACGCTGGATCATCTCCACGTTGGGCATCTTGGCGATGCGGTCGGCCAGGGTCAGCGGCACGCCGTTGACGATGTCCACCTGATGGCCGGCCAATGCGGCGAAACGGGTGGCCTCTTCCACGATGGGACGGATCTCCACGGTCTTGTACTTGGGCTCGCCTTCCCAATAATTCGGGTTGGCGTGCATGCGCACGTAGGAACCCTTGACCCACTCATCGAAAATATAGGCGCCGGTGCCGATGGGGTGGGTGTTGTAGTCGCCGTCGTCACGGGTCAGGGAGGACTCCTTGTCCACGATAAAGTTCTGATGCATGGTCTCGGCGAACCAGGGAACCGGCTTCACGGTCTTGAAGATGACGGTGTAGGCGTCCGGGGTTTCGATGTCGGCGATGGCGTTGCCGAAGTTCAGGAACCGGGAGTACTTGGGATCCTTCATGCGCTCGAAGGTGAACTTGACGTCTTCCGCATTGAAATCGTTGCCGTTGCTGAACTTCACGCCCTTGCGCAGGGTGAATTTCCAGGTCAGGGCGTCAATGCGTTCCCAGGCGGTGGCCAGTGCGGGAGCGAGCTTGCCGTCCTTGCGCTGCAACAGTCCGTCGAAAAAGTTGGACATGTACGAATAGTTGGCATCGGACGAGTATGCCTGCGGATTCATGGACTTGGGCGGAGCGTCGGTTGCGATGACCAGGTCCGCCTTGGCCATGGCGAGCGACGGCAACGCAAGCAACGCGACGAGGGATGCAATAACTGCCAAACGTTTCATGAAATGAACCTCCAATACAAGTTAACACCGAACAGATGACGCCATCCGTTCAATACAGATGGCATGCGGCCAGATGCCCATCGCCGAAATCCCGGATGGTCGGAATTTCCCGCGAGCATATATCCATAGCTTGGGGACAGCGCGTGTGGAACCGGCACCCCGAGGGCGGGGTGATGGGGCTCGGCACGTCGCCGACCAGAATCTGCCGTTGCTTCTTGCGGCGCGGGTCCGGCACGGGGACCGCGGAAAGCAGCGCCTGCGTATACGGGTGTTTCGGATTCGCATAGATTTCGGCGTAGGAACCCTTTTCCATGACCTTGCCGAGATACATGACCACGATCCGGTCGCAGAGGTATTCGACCACGGCCAGATCGTGCGAAATGATCATCAGCGACAGTTCGAATTCCCGCTTGAGATCCATGAGCAGATTGATGATCTGCGCCTGAATGGAAACGTCCAGAGCCGAGACGGGCTCGTCGCCGATGATAACGGACGGGTCCAGGGCCAAGGCGCGGGCGATGCCCAAGCGCTGCCGCTGGCCCCCGGAGAACTCATGGGGATAGCGACGTCCCTGGTCCGGGCTCATGCCCACGGTCTCCAGCAGGAAGGCCAACCGGTCCCGGCGCTCCCGGCCGGTGTACATTCCATGGACGTTCATGGGGTTCGCCAAGATTTGATCGACGGTCATGCGCGGGTTCAGGGACGAATAGGGATCCTGAAAGATAAGCTGCATTTCCTTGCGCAGCGCCCTGAGCTCGGCCGGGGACATCTCGCCCATGTCCCTGCCCTTCCAGCGGACAACGCCGCCGGTGGGATTGATAAGACGCATGGCGGCCAGCCCGGCAGTGCTCTTGCCGCACCCGGACTCGCCCACAATGCCGAGGGTCTCGCCCTTGTGGAGTTCCAGATCAATGCCGTCAACGGCAAAGACATGGCCGACCACGCGGGACAACAGCCCCTTCCGGATGGGGAAATGGACCTTGAGGTCCTCTGCCTTGATAAGGGTTTCTGTCATGGATCAATGGGGGATATGCAGCCAACACCGGACGGTGTGGCTATCGTTGATTTCCGCAAGCTGCGGCTCCCGCTCTTTGCAAATAGGCAAGGCTCGGGGGCACCTTTCCCGGAATTTACACCCTTGAGGCAACGCGTACAGACTGGGAACCATCCCTTTTATCTCATTGAGCCTGTCCACCCTGCCGGGCACGCGCCTTCCAAGGACGGGCGTGGAGGCCAACAGCCCCGCCGTGTACGGATGCAGGGTGTTCTCGAACAGTTCGATGGTCTCGGCCTGTTCCACCACGCGGCCCGCGTACATGACCACGACGCTGTCGGCGGTCTCGGCGATGACGCCAAGATCGTGGGTGATCATTTCCACAGCGGTGCCAAAGTCTTCCTTGAGCTGGATGATCAAATCGATGATCTGGGCCTGGACCGTCACGTCCAAGGCGGTGGTGGGCTCGTCCGCTATGAGGATTTCGGGCTCGCAGGACAGGGCCATGGCGATCATGACCCGTTGCCGCATGCCGCCCGACAATTGGTGGGGATACTCGAAAATCCGTGACCGGGGGGCGGGAATCTGCACGCGATCCAACATCTCGACGGATGCGTCCAGGGCGTCTTTCTTGTTCATGCCCCGGTGAAGCATGAACATCTCCGACAATTGGTTGCCGATGGTGAAGACCGGGTTGAGCGAACTCATCGGCTCCTGGAAAATCATGGAAATGCGGTTGCCTCGCACATGACGCATTTCCGCCATACTCAGTTTGGTCAGGTCCATCCCGTCGAACAGGATGCTGCCGCCCACGATCTTTCCGGGAGGCGAAGGCACGAGACGCATGACCGACTGGGCCGTCACGCTCTTGCCGCAGCCGGACTCGCCGACCACGCCGAGAACCTTTCCGGCGGCCAGGGAGAACGACGCTCCATCAACGGCTTTGGCGACGCCTTCCGATGAATAGAAATACGTCTGGAGCTCGTTGATTTCTAAAATTACTTTTTTGTCAGTATCATCCATCTTCACATCTTTGGCCTGAGCATTTTTTAACAGAGAGGGTCAATTGGGTAATAATTTATCGACATGTCGTCAAACAAAATTTTCCCATTTGGTTTAAAAAAAAATTAAACCGCCCCGCCAAAGGACGTCCTCGGCACGATCTTAACCCGCTGTTCTAAAAGAATTTTATACCAGGCGTCGCCAACAGTTCCTGCACTGCCGCATCGAAATGTTCCCGGACACCCCGCTGCGCGAACTTGTCACTGACATATTGCCGCAGCCCTTCCGGGGTGTTCCGGCTGTCCTCGGAATTGACGGCGGCCTTGCACATGTCCACTTCCAGACCGAACAGGTGCAGGATGGAATGCGCATCCGTCGAAAATCCTTGCAGGTTATGTTGATCGTAGGGATTCTCGTAGGAATGGGGGCTGGAGCTGGTGAAATTGATCCGGGGCCGCTTCCCGTCGGCGTCCTGGATAAGGAACTCGAAGGTCGAACACCTCTCGACGATGAAAAACCGGTGCTGTTCCGGGAATTTTATGGCGCTGGATACGGCGTTGGCATAATATTCCGCGTACAATGCGAGTTTTTGCTCATCCTTGGCCGCGACGCACCGCTCAATGTTGCGATCCAGGCTTTCGCTGAGGCACTTGCCGCAAATATAATTGACGATCCGGCTACCCTTCTCGCAGTTCCGCTTGAACAGGCGCAACCGCTCCTCGACCACCTTCCCGGTCAGGTCATACAGGAAGCGCGCGGCGTCTCCGCCCACTTCCAACTGGAATTCCTTCATCATATAAAGAGGATATGGCTGATAAATACCGCTCGGCCGGTTTTTGACCAGAACCTTGGTGCCGCCGAGGGTTTCGAACGCCGCCAGCATCAACTCGAAATGCAGCCGATCATAATGCGGAAGCATCCGGCCTTCGATCTTTCTGCGCTGGTTGTTCACAAGTATGGCCGGGATGTCGTGCCGGTTCAGGCTCCGATAATCATATTCGGCCAGGACCGAGTTGATCTCGGATATGGTGTGGTTGAGCGCCAGCAGGATGGATGCGATCTTGTCTTTACCCGGATGGTTGATCTGCCCTTTGCTCAACTTGGTCAGATAGGTGTTGGAAACACCGGAGAGCTTGCTGATGCTGTTGAGGTTCAACTCGCTGGCGGCAATAATTTTAAGAAGCGTGTCGGGGTAGTTCCGCATATGGGGTGTGGGTCGATGGTTGATTCCGTGGACAGTTAAGGATAGACGGTATTAACAAAAAATTGAACGAAGTTAAATTTTTTTTTACCCCGCATTTTCCGGGGCGGTCTCTTTTTCTATCATATACAATATAACTGAAGCTGCAAACATGAATGATGTCACGAGCGTCACCGGTGTGATCGGCGGCATGGGCAACGAGGCCATGGTTGACCTTGCGGAAAAGATGGCGCGGGTTCCCGGCCACGAAAAGCTCAACTATGTCTTCTACGGCAACTCGCGACTCGCGTACAAACCGCATGAGGTGAACGCCGCCGGAACCGACGGGGACGCCACCGAACGGCGGAAGGCCGCAACGGCGCGGCATACCGCAGCCTTCATGCGCTTTCTCGGCTGCGGGCTGACGGGGTTGGCCTGCAACAGCGCCCACGAACTTTTCCGCACGGTCATGCGGGGCAGCCCGGTCCGCTTTGTGGACATGATAGAGGAAACAGCCCGCTCCATGCGCGGGGTCCAAGGCCGGGTGCTGGTCATGGGCGTGACCTCATTGGTGGAATCCAACCTTTACCAGGACGCCTTGCGCGCCCTGGGCATCGAAGCCGTCTCCCCTTCCGCGGACAGCCAGGTCAAGACCATGGCCGCCATCTACGACACGCAATTCGGCATCAAGACCGGACAGATCACCGAAGAAGCCGAAAACCTCCTTTGTGCCGTGCTCGCGGACGAATGCCAAAGCCAAGACTGCAACCACGTCATCCTCGGCTGCACCGAACTTCCTCTGATCCTTACGCCGGAAGGATGTACCCGCTTCAAGCGCGAAGGCCGTATCCCGGAATCACTGCATATCGTCGATGCGTCCAGCGTGTTGGCCGAGACGCTCGTGTCCACCCCGTGCCCTCCCCCTGCGGATGATGCCCCGCCTGTGCCCCGGCCCGAACCGGAAACGGACTGGTTCCCGCCGGCCTCCTTCAGGGTGAACTCCCTTAAGGAGATGGCATCCGTTCAACGGGCCATATTCAAACAGACCGCGGACTACCTGTCCGCCCGGGGGCAAAGCGTCACCGGCAGCTACCTGCACCTGCCCACCCTGTTCCTCGTGGGGGACGTTCCGGCCGTCGTGGAAAGGCTCGCCCGCGCGGGCATGCCGCCGCTGTCGATTGACGAGCCATTCACCGACACCGTGGATGCAATGCTCGAAAAGCACTTCGCCTCCATGGCCTGAATTGCCGAAGAATCGCGCGGCCGCCGAGAGACGTGGGCCATGTTGCTGGCCCGCTGGGCAGCGTTTGCTTGATGGATCAATTGGGATACGCAGCCAAGCAACCCAAGCACCCAGCCAGACTTCAGCCGCATAGCCTTTCGCATACCCCATGGGGAAAAGGCTTGGGATGAAAACCCTCCAACCCGCTAAATTCATTGGTGGAGCTAAAGGGAATTGAATCCACGACTTCTTGCATGCCATTCAATGGCTATGGGCTACTCCGCTATGCCCAAACCTTCCTTGTGAGATTCACCATCGTCATGATCATGGGTTCTTCCGCCCGGCACTCCAGTGAAAGCAAGTGAAGGGTGAGCGTTTTCTCCAGGTTCCTGACAAGGAATATGCCGTAGGCGTCCGGCGACGCCCTCCACCTTGAGCGCGGGCATGACGCCCAGGCCGACTCCTGGTCCACGACGACGGCCTTAACCGGCTCCTCCCCGATTTCGTCGAACAGGCCGGAGAGCACCTTGTTCATGGGGCAATGGTCGCTGATCCAGACCCACGGGAACGAGGCGAGCCCCTTCAGGTCCAAATCCGCCACCCGGTCCCTCCAGATTTCGGGAGCGGCGATCGCCAGTTCGATCTCCCCCAGGCGTTGCGCGACGATTCCGTCGGCATCTGGGAGGAAATGGGAAAAACCCAGATCAATGCTTCTCGACGACAGCTCGCCCGCCGCGTCCCAGCTCATGGTCTTTTTCTCGACGAAGGATATTCCGGGATATCCCTTAGCCAGCGAGGCAGCAATGCTCTCTCATTGCCGCCATGTGCCTATTTCCCCTCACAATGTTCATTTCTCCCGGGCCGGTCAACATGCCGATCATAGCCTCAGGAACGGCCTACGGTTTCCGACGGACGTTTCCGTTCGTCTCCGGCGCAACCATCGGCCTCATCATGCTCCTGCTCTCACTGGGACTGGGGCTCATGCAGTTCGTGACCGCATATCCGGCCTTTCTCAAATGTCTATCCCTGGCGGGTTCGTTATTCATCCTCCATGTCGGGTATAAAATCGGCTCGGCTGATCCCGAACTCTCCATCAAGGCGGCCCCCTGCCCCGACTTCAAGCAGGGGTTCCTCATGCAGTGGTTCAACCCCAAAGCCTGGCTGGCCTGCATCGCCGATATCTCCATGTTCACGGCCCCGGGCTCCCACACCCCGCTATTCCTCTTCTCCGGCCTCTATTTCACCATCTGCTATCTCTCCCTCGCCGCCTGGGTCGTCAGGGGACCCCGGTTCGGCGTAGTCCTCGACACCCGAAAGAAGATGCAACGCTTCAACATACTGAGGGGTTCGCTCTTGTGCCTGTGTGCAGTATATCTGCTGCTGACATCCTTGCTGACTTAACCCTCACCGACGCCGGTCATCGGTATATTTTGGGATAGACTCCGCGAGAAAAGGCTCAGGAGGAGAACCGGCCAAGTCGCTAAAGTCATTGGTGAAGCGGAAGGAGATTGCAACCACGATTTCTTGAATATCATCAAATGCCGCTGCCGACGTAGCGGTTCCCCCCCCTTTCCAGCCGTAGTGGGGAAAAGATCGGTACGACGAGCCGCCCGCCGAGGACGAATCCGGAAGGATCCGGCTCCGGCGGGCAGCTGAGTCGTGAGGTTGAGGGCCTGAGAAGGAGCCTCTCCGGGCCTTCGCAGTCTAGGGGGTGTAGCGAAGACGCCGGATGGTTGCGCTATTTCCTATTTTCCAAACCAGCATTTGGGCCAAGTGCAGGTGTGGCAGGCCATGCAGTAGCCGCCTTCACCCATACGGGCCAGTTCCCTGCGGGAGATTTCCCGTCCGGCCAGAAGCCGGGGCAGGATGATGTCCAGGAACGTGGTCTTGTAGTACAGGGCGCAGGCGGGCACGCCCAGCACCTGTACCCTGCCGCCGGTGTCCGTGGCGGGCAGGGCGCCCATTACGCTCATGGTTCCCGGGAGCACGGGCGCACCGTGTAAGCCATTGGTGAGGCCGTATTCCAGCAACGCCTGCCGGGTCAGATCGTCAGGATCAACAGACAGGCCGCCGGTGGTGACCAGAAGGTCGGCCCCGGCCGTGCGGATGTCCGCGATGGCGTCGCGCATCATGTCCAGGTCGTCCGGCACCACGGTGCTCTTGACCACGGTGCAGGAATAGGCACCGACCTTGGCGGTGATCACCGGAATGAACTTGTCCTCGATGATCCCCTGGAAGACCTCGGTGCCGGTCACCAGGATGCCGACCTTGGCCCGCCTGAGCGGCAGCACGCTAAACAGCGGTTCACTGCCGAGGACCTCAAGGGCCTGCCGCATCCGCTCTTCAGGCAGGAAAAGCGGGATGGCCCGGGTTCCGGCGAACCGGCTGCCCTTTCTGATAACTGTCCCGTCATGGCGCGAAGCGACCATGACTTCGGGCACCAGGTTGAACTGCTCCATGCGCAGGGCATCCACGCAGAGCAGACCGTCGCGGTCGGCGGCGAAGTCGATCTTGCCCTCGTGAGGGGGCAACCCGTAGCCGACACCGGGGCCGGCCATAGCCCGGGCGAAACACTCGGCCACCTCGTTCTCGTGCCGGGTTCCCTGTCGGGAGGCCTCCGCCGCGGCCGCGGGGTCGCGCACCGCCACATGGAAGCGCCCCATCTGCTGCAGGCGGCAGACATCGCCGATGGAGAGACGCTGGCCCGCCTTGAACTCCGGCCCCTTGAACTGGCCGGGTTCGATGCGCGTCATGTCGTGGGCGGCCTCCCGCCCCACGGCCTCGGCCACCGGGACCACGCGCAAGCCCGCAGGCATGCTGTCGGCCACCAGGGAGTGCATTGAGGTATAGGGGGCCTGCCCCTGGCAACCCCGGCAGATGGGACCGTCGTACCGGGGGTAGGCCTCGCCGCAAACCGGGCAGACCTCGATGGCGTCCATGGGCTTGTGGCCCAGGTATCGCTGTTTGACCGTCACCGACTCCATCCGGCAGATGGTGTCTCCGGCCCGTTCGATCTCCTGCTCCAGGCGGGCGACGTTCTGGTCCTTCTTGGGCTTGCGCTTAAAGAACCAATCCCGGATCTCGGGAAAGTCCTCCAGCTTCGACGGATCGATGCCGACGCGCACGCCCTCGCCTGTATACTTGTCGCCAAGAGAAACAGCGTATCTGCCCAGATTCGTCACTTTCATCCAATTGTTGCCGGTGCTGCACAACGTCAGCAGCTGAACGGCGTCCGGTAAACACTTGGTCGTTTCCACGACGGCCTCGAAGAGTGTCCCTTTCGGAAGATTCCGCTTGGCCATGGCAACCATGTATCCACCGATAAGCAGTCCGGGAGCCGCGTACCCATGGAAGTTCCGGGCCAGAGCCTTGAACTCTTCGAACGTATAACTTCCAATATTCATCTTTTCTCACCTATCTAATGCGCATCATGAGCGTGGCGATGATGCCCAGCACGAGGACGGGAATGATCAGGTAGCCGGCGGTGGCCCATCCATAATTTTCAATGAACATGCCGTAGATGCCGGGGCCGAAGAACATGCCCAGATTCTGGCCCACGGCAACAACGCTCAGGCCGATGCTCGCGTCTTCGGGATTACCCATGATTTCGGGACCGGCGGCAAAGACGCAGGTCGGGATGATGCCGATGAACACGCCGAGGGTCAGCATGTAGGCCGTCATGTATTCGACGGGCAACGAGAAGGGACAGAGCATAAGCAGGGCCAGCGCGATCAAGGCAATCAGCGTGGGCTTCTTGCGGGAGTTGATCTTGTCCGACCAGACACCGGCCAGAGCGCCGGAAACGATGCTGATGAGCATCAGCAGGCTGGCGGTAAAACCCGCCTTGGTCGGGCTCATTCCCAGGTGCGTTCCCATGAACGTAGGCATGAAGGAGTTGATGGTGATCTGACAGACGTTTTGGGCGAGAAAAGCGAAGGCCAGCAGCCAGATGTCCCGCACCTTCAGCTTCGCGAAGATGGACTGCAGGGTCGGCTCGCGGCCCTTGTCCTTGCAGTCCGCGCCCTTGGGCATGCGGTAGCAGGTCACGAAAAGAATCAAGGCGAAGACGGCGTAGCCCGTGCTGACCCACCACACCGGGCGCCAGTCACCGGCGCCGATCTGCGGGGCGACGTTGAACATGATGACCAGGCCGAGGGGAACCCAGGCTCCCCAGAGCCCCATGGCCGTGCCGAGCTTGGCCGGGGTGAACCAGTAGGAGATGGCCGCCGGTCCGACGATGGCGATGAGGCACATGCCGAGACCTTCGACCACGCGGCCGCCGAGCATCATGGCCGGCGACGTGGCGTAAACGCCCATGGCCGAGCCCACCACGAAGGAAAGCATGGCGATGGTCCCCGCCGTACGGATGCCGATCTTGCGGATGATGAATCCGGCGGGCAGGGCCAGAAAGATGGCCACCAGGGAAAAGACCGACATGAGCCAGCCCGCCGTGGCCAGAGAAATATCCAGGCTTGTGCAGAGTTGCTGCATCATGGGGGGGACCTTGAACTGGTTGATGGGGGCCGCGATACCGACGAAGAACACGACCGCCAGCATCCACCATGCGTACGGAGAATCAGGGCCTTTCGCTACGTTGCTCATTTCGTATCCTGTAATGTTATGGCTAAATGTTTTTGTTCCGGACAAACCTTGCGCTCATCCGTTCTCCTCCCGCCCCCTGGAGGCCCGCTCTCCGAAGAGAGCGGACCCGGGGGGTGGGGCAGGGAATGCAATGGGTCGATTGCATCGACAATTTATAGGAGAATGACGCCCACATTGACGCTGGCGCCCATGACGACCCGCAACGCCTTTTCCCGGCCGTCACTCAGGATCTTGAGCGTATATTCGCCGGAATCCACCTCGATGGCGTCGAACTTGAAGTCGCCGAACATGTCGGTCTGACAGGAATCGATTTCCTTGCCGTCGCGGGTCAATGAAACCCGGGCACCCTCGACAACGTCTTCGACCTTGTCGGCCACCCGGGCCACGCTGCCCGCAATATGGGCCTGCGTGTAGCGGAAGAGGTTTTTGTACCAGATTCGGGGATGGGTGCCGTACTCGGGATGCAGCACCTGGAGTTCCTCCCTTTCCGCGAGGTCCTTCATTTCGGGGTCGCTCAATTTGACGGCCTTGAGGCTCCCGGTGGCGCAAACCGATACGGGGCGGGGCTCCTTCCAGTCCACGTCAAGCAGATGAGCGTCCCAGCACCACTTCTGCGGCAGGTCCAGTTCGTCGTTCCACCAAATGTGGCCGTAAGGACAGGCCTTGACGAGGTCGCGCTGCCCCTTTGCCTTCTGGGGATCGATCATGACGATGCCGTCAGCGCGCTTGTAGATGGCCTTGTCCCTGGCCGCCTTCATGCACGGGGCGTTGTCGCACTGGTTGCAGGTGGTGAACAGGTAGGCCACGTCCATGAGGGAGCCGGAGCCCCGCTCCTTGGTGTCCAGCTGGATCCAATGGTGGCCGTGCCGGGGACAGGGCTCGCTGTAGCCCGGAAACCGGTTGCCCACATACTCGTCCAGCAGAGTCATGTAGCAGTTGTTGCAATTCTCGCATTTAGCGACATCAACAATGAGGTTCCACTTCCGCGAAGTGTTGGCGTTATTGGATTGTGACATGTTATTCTTCCCATTTACGGATTTCTATGAGGCACGAGTTGCTGGCCGTGGAGTGGGACTTCTTGACGATGGGCCTGCTCGGCGTGAGGATGTTGACGCAACCGCCGCGATCCGGGGATTTGCCCGGTTCGCCGATGGGAGCGTAGACAGCGGACGATTCGTAGGAATGCACCGTGCCCGCGGGGACGCGCTCGGTGAGGAAAGCGTACAGGATGACCGATCCACGGTCGTTGTAGGCCTCCACCAGATCGCCGTGGGCGATGCCGCGCGCCTTGGCGTCAACGGGGTTGAGGCGGACGATCCAATAGTGCCAGCCGTTCACCTCGACGCGGTGATCCTTGATGTCGTTGAGCCACGAGTCCTTGCCGTCCTGCATGGTATGGAAGCTGTACCGGTTGTGCGGCGAGATCAATTGCAAAGGGAAGCGCTTGTAGTCCTCGGAATGGTGGCCTTCCCAGGCGGGAATGTACTTGGACATGGGAGGCCGCTCGGGGTCGTTCGGGTCGTACTGCGTCAGGCTGGTCGAAACGAATTCGATCTTTCCGGACTGGGTCTGGAGTCCTTCGCGGAACTTCTCCGCATAATCGGCGGGCAAGGGGTTTACCTCCGGGACATCCTTGGAGCGGCCTTCATAGAACCAGTTCCAGGAAACCGGATCGCGACGTTCCTCGCACGGTGCGGGCACCACATAGTACCCCTTCTTGAGGAACTTCCTCCAGGATATGACCTGGGGCAGGTCCGTGGCGTCGAAGAGACGCTTGCACCAATCCAACTCGGTGCTGTTTTCGGTGAAGTAGCTTCCCAGGCCCAGTTTGCCCGCGATGGTGGCGAAGATCTCGTAGTCGGACTTGGATTCGCCCAGCGGCTCGATGCACTTATGCTGCATGGTCATCACACGGTGGTTCCACTGCGTGAAGCTGTGGTGAATGTAACCGCTGCAGTTGGCCGTTTCGCCGATATCCCAACGCTCGAAGTTGGTGCACGCGGGCAGGATGATGTCCGCGAACTGCGCCTCGCCCTCCATCCAGATGGACTGGTTGACGACGCACTCCAACTCGGGGCTGCGGTACATGTCGGCGTACCGGTTGGTCTGGCACATAGTGCCGAAGTGGGATCCGCCGTACTTCCAGTACAGCTTGACCTTGGAGTGTCCGGGCGAGGGGTAGTGGATCGGGAAGAACTGACCGCGAATGGTGGACGGGTCGGTCGGGTATCCGGTGGTCTCGCCGTTGAGGATGGCCTCGGGGATCTGTAGGCGCGGCACGCTCTGTTTGACCGTGTTCATGGTGACCAGCTGCGGCATGCGCTGGTACATGTTGATCATCAGGCCGGTGCCGGCCAGGTCGCCGGAGAGGCCGCCCTCGGAGTAGCCGGGAAAGAAGAAGCGGGTGTCCACCGGGGTGCCCTGCTGCAGGCAGCCCAGGTTGACGCCGGGTTTGCCGATGCCCTGCATGGCCATGAGGTAGACCATGCTGCGCGCCCATTCCACGCCGGTGGCGCAACGGCAGGCCGAGCCGAAGCCCTGAATGCCGCCGCAGGAAAGGTAGGTCCGCTTGGAGCCCCATTGACGGGCAAGGGCACGCACCTCGCGCGCGGGGATGGCGGACTCGGCCTCCTGCCACTCGGGCGTTTTGGGAATGCCGTCCTCTTTGCCGAGCACATACTCACGCCACTGGTCAAAGCCTGTGGTGCGGTTCTCGACGAACCACTTGTCGTACAGGTCTTCCGTGATCCAGACGTAGGCGATGGCCAGGGCCAGGGCGTTGCCGGTGGCCGGACGCGGCGCCAGCCACTTGCCGCCCATCAGCGCGGCCGTGTGGTTGTAGAACGGATCAATGTGCACGCAGGGAATACCAAGCTCCTTGGCCCACATGCGGCGGATGGTGCCCTCCTGGGCGCCGTACACGCCCGAGGTGGTCTCCGGGTCGCTCGACCAGAACACGACCATCTCGGCGTTCTTGAGCAGGTCCTCCACCGTGGAATACGTATCAGGAGCACCGTTGCGGATGGTGTTGCCCCAGTGGTGGGCGGCGCCCCAAAACCAGCCTTCCCAGCTGTCGGGGTTGTGATCCACATAGGTGCAGCCGATAATGTTGAAGAAGCGGCGGCGGCAGGAAAGCCAGTACCCCAGGTTGCCCCAGGTGTGGTGCGAGCCGGAGCCGTTCATGATCGCTCCGGGGCCGTGCACCCTCTTGACCCGCTTGATTTCGTCGGCAACGATCATCGCGGCCTCGTCCCAGGAGATTCGCTCGTAGCCGGAGATGCCGCGATTCTGGGGATTGCGCTCTCCGTTGGGATCGAAGTCCACCCGCTTCATGGGGTAGAGGAGTCGCTTATCCGAGTAGATGGTGGACTTCAGGCCCGAGGTGTAGGACGTCACCGTGGTTTTGCGGGGCGGAGTGAAGCTCTTGCCGTGGGCCTTGATGGTCCAGGTGTCGGCGTCGGTTTCATCAAATTCGATGTGAGTGATACGGATAATCTTGTCATCCTTCACGTAGACGAACACAGGGCCCGCATTGGTGTTGTTCACATACCGGATGGAGCCGTCCTTCATCGGGGTGCCGATCTTGGAAAACTGAATGTCGATGATCTCGGCCGTCAGCTTGGAGAAGAACATCAGCGCCTCGTCGTCGCCACGCGAGTCGGTCTTGAAGTTCTTGGCCATGTGAATGAACTGCATCCGAGTGTCGAAGTCCGGGAACGGGGTCATCAGGCGCACGGCCTCGCGGGCGCTGTCGAACAGCAGCGTCCCGTCGGGGGCGGCGTGAACGCCGCTCTTGGAAGTAACCTGCCCGTCCTGGAACGCGAACCAGCGCCCCCAGGACTTGTCCCGCAGCTCGATCTGAACCACGCAGTTCTTGCTATGTAAGAGCTTTTTGACCGCTTCGCTCCGTTTTGCAGCCGCCTTGATCGCGGTGGGCAGAGCCAGGAACCCGGTCTTCAATTTCGCCTTGGCCACTTTCTCGGCCATTGACGGAGAATACCGCATACGCACTCCCTTTGTTTTTTGTCGGCCATATGCTGCCGGAAGCTTCCGGACCGGCCGGTTGACCGGCGACCAACAGATGTTTATTGTTTTTTGTCCGCTATTCGGACAATATGCCCATTATATGGACAGAATTCATTTCAACCCCGATCAACTTCTCACATTCCTTCACGGGAGCTGCGGAAACAGGAAGACCAATGAGTGAGAGCAAAGAAAGCGCCATAGGCAAGGCAATGCAAATATTGCGCTTCTTCGAAAGCGAGAACCGCCCTTCCACCATCCAGGAATTGAGCCGATCCCTGGGTCTCAAACGGGCCACGGTGCACCGCACGGTCCAGACCCTGGTGGAATACGGCATGCTGCGTCACGAGCTGGACGGCAGCCGGGTCTCCCTTGGGGGCGCCATCTTGGCCCTCGGCACATCCCTTACGCATTCCCTGCGTTCCGGAGCGCTGCTTGAGAGCGCCCGCCCCCATCTGGTGCGCCTGCGAGAAAAAACAGGTTGCGGCGTCACCCTCGAACTCTTCTCCGGCATGCGCAACATCCTGCTTTTCGCCCTCAAGGGACTGCGCGTCGTGTCCTTTGCCGGATCCCAGGGCGATGTCATGCCCTGGCATGCCGCGGCCGGTGCCAAGGCCACCCTGGCCAATGTCCATCCGGATGAGCTCGCCCAGCTTCTCTCCGAGAGAATGTTCCCCTTCACGCCCAACACCATCACCAACCCGGACCGTTTTTTGGCCGAACTGAAGAGTGTGCGCCGCAAAGGCTATGCTACGGACCTCGGCGAGACCCAACTCGGCGTCAATGCGGTGGCCGTCCCTTTTTTCAGCTACGACGGCCGTCCCGCCGGCGCCGTGGTGGCCATGGACGTCGGCCTGGATCTGCAGGGGCCGGAACCGGAGATCATCACCATGGTCAGAGATGCCGCACAGGCCATCTCGACGCGCAATTTCGCTCCGGGCAGCCAGCCGAGCTGAGCTGCGCCCCTTCAAGATCCTTTGTCCCGTTTTATAGCGCATTGGACTACTTCTGGCGTTTCGCCTTGAGCACGGTTCCCGCCAGTCCAATGACGCCAAACATCAGCATCACGCCCATGACCATCATCATCCAAAATGTGGCAAGCATCCTTCTCTCCTGATTTGCGGTATGGTTAGTCGAATTTGCGGCCGAGTACCTGGGAAAGGCCGAGCCCCCCGATGACCAGAACAACGATGCAGACGGCCACGGCTCCAAATATGTGCCAGAACAACATGATGATCTCCTCCTTGGTTTCTTGGTTAAGCCCGCTTGAGGAACAACCCGCGCTCCGTACGCGCGACCGACAGCAGGGCAACGGACACCACCAGGCTGGAGATCAGCGTGGGGTAGACATTGGGGATGTCGGCCATACCCATGGCCACGGGCAGCGGGGTGAAGCTCCAGAGCATATTGACGATCCAGCTGACCAGAAGCGTCGTGACTGCGGCCGCTCCCGAGCGTCGCCAGAACAGACCGAAGATGATCAGGAAAAACACCGGGGTGATCCAGGCGAAGAGCCAGTTGATGGCGCTGACGATGGGCGGCATGTTCCCGGCCGCGATGATGGCCAGCACGGCGAGCACGATGATCCCGGCCCGGGTGACAAAGGCCTCTTCCTTTTCGCACAGGTTGGGGCGGAAGAGGTTCTTGTAGATGTCGATGGTGAAGATGGTTGCCGGAGCCAGCACGGCTGCGGCGAAGCTGGAGAGCACGGCCGCCAGGAAGGTGGCGAAAAGCAGCGCGATGAGCCACGGCGGCAGGTAACGCATGAACATGGCCGGACCAGCCAGCTTGGGCCCGAGGGCGCTGACGCTGGGGTCGATCTTGGCGGCCAGGCCGATGCAGACCACGAAGACGCAGAAGAAGCCGTTGAGGGGCGCGGCCAGCCACAGGGCCTTCTTGATGGTCTTTTCGCTCTTGGCGGCCAGGGCGGGCTGGATGAGCTGCTGGGCCACGGAGTGACAGGTCACGGTGGCCAGCACGGTGCCCAGGCCAAAGGTGAGCAGCAGATCGGGCGTACCCAGGGTGGAGAGCATGAATTCATTGCCGTGCTGCATGTAGACAGCGGCCACGCCGTCCCACCCGTCAAAGGGAATGCCCATGGAAATGTACACGAAAGCCAGGATCAGCCCCACATACATGATGAAACAGTTGATGAGGTTGACCCAGCCGATCTCCTTCATGCCCGCGAGCACCACGTACAGGGTGCCTATGATGCCGCCGATGACGGCGCCCTGGGCAATGGGCAGGCCGGAGATGGTGGAGATGATGATGCCCAACCCCTGGGCCTCCAGGGTCAGGATGCCCCACACCATGCCGGCCATGACGCAACTGACCATCAGCCGGGCGGTGTCGCCGAAAATGAGCGACAGCATTTCGGGCATGGTCGTGATGTTCAGGCGACGGGCCCACAGACCGGTGGAGGTGCAGGCCACCACCAGCAGGGCCACGTGGGCAAGGCCGAACCAGACGCTCACGGCGCCGATGTGCCAGGTCATCTCCAGAACGCCGAAGATATGCGGGGTGCCCAGCACGGTCAGGGCCAGGGTAACCCCCACCACCGGCCAGGGAAGGCTGCGTCCGGCCAGGGTAAATCCGCCGGTCTCACAGACCGCGCTCTTGCGCTCCCTGGCCTTGATGAATGCTCCGATGCCCACGACCACGATCACCTCGTAGGCCAGGACTGTCAATAAGACACCCCAGTGACTAACAGCTCCCATTCCGATTACCTCCTGCTATGGCCTTTGTCGCCGTATAGGCTTTCGCCTTCGGGCGTTTTCCCTTATTTAGTCACGCTTTTGGCAAATGGCGTGCCATTTCGTAACCAGTTGTAATTTAAGATATTACAGCAACAGGTTCCAGAAGAATAGGAAATATCAGAATATTATGGGAAATTCGTTGTGGTATTTCACAAAAAAAGGCCATATTGTGAAATACCAAAAATATGGAGCCTCAGTGGACAAGAACACTTTCTTCAGAAACGGCGTGGAAGCCATCACCAGTTCGCTCATCATCGAGGATGCGCTGACCAAATGCCTGCGTTTCATGCAGACGCTGATGCCCATGGACATCATGTCCATCCATCTGTGGGAGGGAAGCCTCAACTCCCTGCGCATCGCCGCCACCACCAACGGCAAGATCAAGATGGCCTCGAGCATCCTCATCCCCATCCCAAAGAGATACCGGGGCATACCCGAATGGCTTCAAAACGAGAATCTCAAAATTTACAACAACTTCAGAGAAGACCCAATCAGCGTCCTCGTCCAGGAGGCCCTGGTCCCCATCTTCGGCCCGCATGAATACTCCCACATGATCATGCGGGTTAAAATCGAGGAGGAGCGTATCTGCGATGTGGTCGCCCTTGCAAAAGGGCCGGACCGTTACACCTGGGAGCACGCCGAGCTCTTCGAAATGCTGCATTCCACCTTCGGCATCGCCGTGTCCAACGCCTTGCACCATAGGGAGATCATGCAGATGAAAGACCGGCTCATGGAGGATAACCGCATCCTGAAGGAGCGGCTGAGCAATTGGAGCACGACGAACATCGTGGGCGCCCACGCCGGGATGCAGCATGTGGTCCGGCGCATCAAGCAGGTGGGCAACACCAACGCTCCGGTGCTGATCCTCGGCGAAACCGGCACCGGTAAGGATGTGGTGGCTTCCGCGTTGCAAGAACAATCCTCGCGCCGCGACAGGGCGTTTGTCCGGCTCAACTGCGGCGCCATTCCGGAGAGCCTCCTGGACACCGAACTGTTCGGGCATGAAAAAGGGGCTTTCACCGGGGCTCACATCACGCATATCGGCCGCATAGAGCGCGCGGACGGCGGCACGCTGTTTCTCGACGAAGTCGGCGAGCTGTCACAGAGCGCACAGGCGAAACTGCTGCGGGTACTGCAGAATGGCGAGATCGAACGTATCGGCGGCTCATCGACCCGCCATGTAGACGTTCGCGTCATTGCGGCCACACATTGCGACCTGGAAGCCATGGTCGCCGATGGCCGGTTTCGGGCGGACCTCTATTACCGGTTGAGCGTGTTTCCGATCATCATTCCCCCGTTGCGCGAGCGGCTAAGCGACATTCAATTGCTGACCGACAGCCTCATCAAAAAATGCTCAACGAACATGAACATCGCCCCGCCGACGCTCGCCCCCGGGGCAATCAATGTTTTGCTCGGGTACAACTGGCCCGGCAACGTCCGCGAACTCGCCAACGTGATCGAACGGGCCATGATCAACAACCCCGAAGGGCCGCTGACCTTTCCGGAACTCAATTTCGGGGTCCAGACCAACTCCGATCGCACTGCGCCGTTGCCGATTTTGGACGAACTCGTCCCGCTGGATGAGATCAACCGGAAATACATCAACTATGTTCTGGAGAACGTGGACGGCAAGATTCACGGCCCGGGCGGCGCCGCCGAAATTCTGGAGATCAACCCGCACACGCTACGCAGCCGCATGGACAAACTCGGCATTTCATATCGCAAACAGGCCAACTCGAAGAGTGGCACGCGCTAAGACGGCGAAAAGGCCTCTTCTCTCTATGCCGCAAGCCGAACGCTTCAACTGCGCATTGACTTGAAACAATCCCGTGGGCCCGAGCCGAAACCCACCATCTCCCTCCCGCACCCAAGGTTTCCCCCGCGCCGCAGGGAAAAGGCCACCCAGGTTTTCTCAACCCGGGTGGCCGATTCCCGCAAGTTATATGTCAGCCTACAGCTTACAGCTTCCGCCAACTAGACACTCTCTCCACCCATCAAACACCGCGCATAGCACCCGCCATGCCAAACCAAAAATCGGCCACGCAAATTTTCTCAATTTACGTGGCCGATTTTCTCAGATTGGACGTCAGCTTACAATGAGGACAAGCAGTTACCGAAAGCAAGAAAGGTATCGGATAACACCCCACAACAAAAAAGAGGTCATCCAAAACACTGGATAACCTCTTTAAATTCTTGGTGGAGCTGGAGGGAATCAAACCCACGAGCTCTTGAATGCCATGCAAGCGTTCTCCCAACCGAGCTACCGCCCCGCAGCGCCGGGGAAAGATTAAGTGGCTGATCGACCAGAAAATTACCAAACGAGAATAGATAATTATCCCACTCCCAAAACTCAGCGTTGCCTTGGGTATATCCCGGCAGACGGAACAATCCGGAGGCAATTGACAGTAATATCTCCAAAGTGTACTACTCTTCTAGAACACCAGTACACAACACAGAAAAGCAACATGCTAAGCCCGCCGAAGAAAAACAAATATATAGAAATTGCGGAACAATTCATTGAACAAGTTGTCGAAGGAAGCTTATCGCCCGGGGACAAGATAGCTTCAGTACGGGAGACGGCAATCCGCATGGGGGTCACGCCAAACACGGCGGCAAATGCCCATGCCCATTTGCGGAACTTGGGGATCATCAGACCTCTGCACGGGAAAGGAAGTGTAGTCACCGACGATGCCCCGAGCATCTGTCGCGCATATATTGAAACGTTATTCACCGAACATGAAATCCCTATCATCCGGCAGCGGGCATCCCTACTCGGCCTGTCAGAGCAACAAATTCTGGAACTCTTGAAAAGCGATGAAGCGCATAAGGAGAAAAGCTAATGAGATTATCATACTTTTGCGGTCTAGGGCTTATTCTGCTTTTAGCCATTGGCACCGGGTGGCTTTCGGGAGGCGGGCCGTTTTTTCTCGATATCCCGAGCTCGCTGGTAGTGGCCGGAACATGCCTTGGGGCGTTGATCTGTAATTTCGGGTTTCGCGGGAGCATAAGCGCCATCGCTTCCCTGATTCTCATTGACAAAATGCACGCTGCCGGCTTTCGGAAATCTGCCGCAAAAACCGTCATGCTCTCAGCTCTCTTCAGCGGCTTGTTTTATTTAATCCTGGGAGTCATTTCCGCTCTAGGCGACGTCTCCGACCTCTCACACCTCGGCCGGTCCCTGGCCACTGGCTTCATAAGCATGCTGTACGGCAGTTTCCTGGCACTCCTTGTCGTTCCCGCATATGTTTCTGAAGAATAACTCAATTCACATTTTCCTGATGCATCTGCATATTGGTAAAGTCCCCCATCATAGGGTCAGCTAGTAGTAGAGGCTTCCCGCCAATTTTGAGATGCCCCCGATTTAGGTCCGGGCTTGTGTGAGTTCCCGGCGTCTTTCCAGCCCATCCATTCCGGACAATTGCCCGGAATGGATGGCGAACTCCATGGGCGTCAGGTTGTCCTGGGACGAGTGAGGGCGACTCTCATTGTAGTCCTGTCGCCAGTTCATCGGAGTGGAACGCCCTCAAACCTACTTTGAAACGGCTTGCGACCGCCTTAAGGGCCTAGCCAACTGGACGATCTCCCCCACCGCATTCTGAAAGCGTCAATCTTGTCTGCATCGACTCCCGTGTAGGGCAAGAACGACTCCGACGGCGAGGCAAGCTCCTCCGGCAATGAACATGGCCCAATTGAAACCATATGCTGTGGCAGTGTGATAAATATCAATCTCGTGCTGTCCAATTGGTTGCCTTCCCATCATGAGTGAGTGAGCCCTCGAGACAGCGTCTTCCACACCTGCTACAGACAATTTTTCCCTAGCGGAAAAAAGAGACGTGATATTCATTATAGAGCCCAGAATTGCAATGCCGAATGCCATCCCTGCCTGCCTGAGCGCGTTCATGACAGATGATGCGATCGAAAGATTCCCGCTATCCGCATGATTCAGCACACTGACACTGGTCGCCGGAACAGCAAGCCCACTTCCAACTCCGAGTAAGCAGAGGCAAAGTCCGGTATACCAATATGGCGTTGTCGCAATTGAGAACCCGAGCGCACTCATGGCAATCCCGATCAGAAGATAGCTTGCCACCAAAAGCTTCTGGCCCGAGAACCGTGCGCTCAGCCTCCCGAACGAGAACGACGCTATGGCGGTGAACGCAAAAGCCGGCACCATCCGGCTACCGGCTTGCGTCGCGGTCAATCCTTGAGCCTCTTGAAAGAAAAGAGACAAGAAAAACAGGCTGCTATAGTATGAAAATCCCAAGAAAAAAGACGCGATGTTCGACAAAGAAAATGCCGAAGACTTGAAAAGTGAAAAAGGGACCAGAGGTTGAACAGCCCTTTTTTCAACGAAAAAGAACACCGGCAACAAGACGAGGGAGATTGAAAAAGTGGCCAAAACCAACGGCGACAAGCCACCGCCTGCGCCACCGGCTTCGATCAGAGCGTAAACCATGCCGCCAATGAACAAAACGCTTAATACTTGCCCGGCGATATCAAGGGGGAGACGCTCTTCCGCGACAAATTCGCGTATTCCCCAGGCACCAAGAAACAGAGTAATGGCCCCAATCGGGATATTGAGAATAAAGATTCCCTCCCACCCGACAGTATCAACCAGGAGGCCACCAAGCCCAGGTCCGCAGATCAAGGCGATTGCCGTGCATGCGGACCAGCCTCCGACAATGCGCGATCTCGCCCGCTCATCTTTGATGGACTGAAAAATAATGGAAAGCGCACCTGGAATGATCAAAGCCGCAAAGCCCCCCTGGAAACCTCGTCCAAGGAGTAACAGATGGAGACTGTCAGCCACCGAGCATGCAAATGAAGAAAAAACAAAACCCGCTATGCCTAGCATCCAAACCCGCTTCATGCCGAACCTGCAACTTAATCCGCCAGCGGCAAGCAAAAAAGCGGCAAGACAAACTGCGTAGGCATCAATAATCCATTGCATCCCCCCCATGGATACGTTGAGACTTTGCTGGATGGCGGGAAGGGCAACGTTTACGATACTGATGTCCAAAGTCGCCATAAATGTTCCGAGATAGGCAGCCGAGACGAGTGCTAGCATTTTTTTATTCATCTAATACCCCAAATTGAATTGGCTTTAAGGTTGGTTTATTTGAGCAGGGCATAACAAACCGACGGTCGGTCTGTAAACATGTTTGACTTTGATTTCCCGGCTTGGTTGTGAGAATTAGACCTTAATCGATACGGGGGATATTCAGCATGAGCCAGAAAGACGGTGGGCGTACAACGCCCAAGCAGATGGATGGGCTGCCAAAAGTCAGGGAAACACGCCGCATGTTCCTGCTCGACACGGCTGAGGCAGTCTTCTTGAAAAAGGGATACGAAGCTGCAACGGTAAACGATATCCTTGAGGCGGCAAAGCTCTCAAAGGGAGGGTTTTACCATTATTTCAAGTCCAAAGATGAAGTTCTCGACGCGCTCAAGAGTCGCTACACTCGATATTTCCTGGATACTGTCGAAGCAAAAGTCAAAGCCTTTCCCGCCAACCTGGCAGACAAAAGGTTTCATGCCTGGATTCACGCCTATGCGGAGGCATATCTCGCAACAGTCGCTTTACATAATTTGGTCTACCACTCGGTGCATGCCCAAAAGACCAATGAAGACCGCGTTGCAATCACCCGACAGATTGAGCAGTTGTTGGAGGAAGGGGTTGCGCAGGGGGCATGGACGCTTTCTTTCCCCCACCTGACCGCCACAATAATCTACTCGGCAATACACGGCGTTATGGATGACGCCATTGCAAGGGATCTCAAAAATGCAACTGTACTGATTGAACAAACAAGCGACTCGTTACGCCGCTTACTTCTGTAGGCTATACGCGCCAGCTCTGCCCGGCAGCAACCGGCTGAAAACATGTGTTAAGACCTGACAAACTTTACCCAGGAGGAGCGTTGGTTGTTAGAACAGATGTAGCGGTGAGTTGGCCTGGAATCTGGAAGCTCTCATCCTCCATCCAACCAATGGCATCTGAATATTCTTTAGTACATTCCACCCCAACAGGCTTAAAAGACAAAATCTTCTAAGCCAATAATATTCGTGGTGGAGCTGAAGGGAATCAAACCCACGAGCTCTTGAATGCCATTCAAGGTCATCATTTGTAGTTGTTTGGAATACTTATCGTTTTTAGCGAGGAATATACACCGAGGGTATATTTGCGGGCAAAAGGTATATTATTTGTATATTCCTGGGAGGTATAGAAGTAGTATATCCAGCCTCCCAGTTGCCCTACTCTACAGGGCCATCTTGTTCTCGGACCGGAGACAATCGGATATCCAGACCTTGACCAAAGCCTGTCTGGAAATACCGAGTCTTCGGGCCTTCTCGTCCATTTCCTTGACCATCCACACCGGGAAATCCACGTTCACTCGCTTGATCTCACGGTCAAAGGTATCGGATTCGGCACTTCTGTCGAAGCTGTCCTTGGACTTCATAACCCACCTCGCTAGTTTTCATAGAACGGACGGACATAGGCCAACAATGTCCTCACCGGAATTCCCATGACGGTATCCTTTGGTTTGGACGATGGCCAGGAGTTTGTCCTTATACGCTAGTATTCTTGATGAAATGGTATACATTTTATATCAGAAGTACACTGTTTTGAATTAAGCAACGAAAAGGGTGAGGTTGCGGCCTCACCCTCTCGATTATCTACTGACAAAGATTTTCTAAGTCTTTGGGATGCTCCCGGTAATGTGGCAAATCCCTCTGGAACTTCTTCTTGAGTTCTGAGCATGAGTACTTCTGATAGACACCGTAGAATCTTGTGTACATTCCGCAGCCGCCCAATTGAGCATCAGCATACTCCACAACCAATTCGTCATCCCCGAAGTCTATGTAGACATACAAATCCTTCGGATAGTCTGAACTCGTTATTTTTGCCTCAACACGCCCTTCTTCAATTGTACCTTTAGCAAGTATCTCACAATCCGATGGGGCAAACACGTCTTCACGCTTGCCTGCGTGACCGCCTATGAGACGAATGGTTGCAATCCCATCTTTCTCGTCTATGTAAACCAGTGAATGTGCACCACTGCTATCATGCACATTTAAGTATACCCCCGAAAAGGATTCTGCCGCAGCGATACTTACGAGAAAGCAGGAAAAAACAAAGGCTAAAACAACTCTGTATATCACTCTATTCATCACTTTTTCCACGTTCATTTTTCAACGCATTCAGGGCATCTCGCTTTTCACGATCAAATCTATTTTTGAGAACCCGTTGTTTTTCTTCAGAATAACTTTCGAATCGTGTTTTCCTTTCTTCATAAATGGCATCAATCAAGTCGGCCTCGAACTCTCCACTTGTAGGATCGAAGCGATTCTCCTTTTTGAGATTTTCAACTGCCTTTTTCACAACATCTGTATTAGGTCCATGCTGAACGCCCGTTGACCAAAACACTTGCTGCAACGTCTTTGATTGCTTGTCAGCATCAAGCCCATATTCCTTAACACTCTTTGCAACAGGTACGTAATGAGTGTCATAGATAAACTTATCTTGCAACTTCTCAAACTCTTCCGGATGATCATCGGCCAATTTTTCCCACTGCTTATCAAACTCCTTTGATCCTGCGGTGAGTCCTTTAAACTCGTCTTTCCAAGGAAACCCTTCACTGGTCACAAACTCTTGGGCTGTACCGCCAGCTTTACCATTATGTACGCTCGTCATTTGGTACTTTCCATAAGACTTGCCACCCAAATCTTCTTCACCGGAAGAAATGGCATGTGATCCGTCTTTGCCCGATTCATACTTTCCTGACAGATCACCAAGTCCTTCGGGAACATTTGAATCTGAATTCTGTTGCTTATGGGCATCTTGTTGCTCCTGCCTCCTCACTTTTTCACGGTTCTGAAGCTCGGCATTTTCAGGCTCATCCTTCCCACCGGCATCACTTACAGTACCAGTATCGTTCGCAGCAAGCATCTCGGCATCTTCCATCCTGAAGCCTGGCTTGGCACCCGCCATATTCTCACCCTCAGACGCTCGTGCTTTTTCTACGTCAACACCGGCATATCCCAGGTACTTATCGTACATGGCGTCGGCGTCCTTCTCATCAAACTTGGCCTCGGACAGTACGTACTTGTTGATGAGATCGAAAGCGGCATCGTCGTGAGCCTGGACTCCTTTGTCATCGTTGGCTCCAAGCGCTCCTTTGGCGAGACGCTGCAAGCCCTTGTCGAGAGCATTCCGGGAGCGCTCGTTAAGCTTGTCCAGGGCGAATTGATGGCCCTGTTGCAGGAAGCCTTTTTTGATGTCAGGCAGCGATTTCGAGAGAGCCTCGTGCCGCTTGCCGCCCTTGGGGACAGCGGAGAGAACGGAATGTTCATAGTCATCGAACTGCTTCTTGAGGTTGGTAGCATCTTTGGACGGCTGATTGCCGGTGACATTCTTCTGCCAGTCACCCAGCCCCTTTCTGAAGAAGTCATGAGCCTCATTCTCCTTCTCAACAATAGTGTTGAGCCGATCCAGGTCATGGTAGGCGTCGCGCTTCTGCTGCCGCTGCTGTTGCTGCTGGTTATGATTCTTGAAGCCGATGCCCATTTCCAAGGCAGTCTTGCGCTGGCCGGGGGGGCGTTGTCGAGCATCTTCTTCTGCTCATCGGGGTTCATGGTGAGAAGTGATTTTCCAAAATCAAACATAGTTCAGTTCCTCCTATCAGGATGTAGTTTTTTCAAAGACCAGACATCCTAACCCCGGTTTTCGCCCCAGGATGAAAACGGGTAAAATGGATACTAAAAGGACAAAAAAAGCATAAGAAAGCAACTTGACAGGGTTCTGATGAAGAGGCTTAAAAAAAAGTTGGCGGAAGAGGTTGGCCCTCAAGGTCCACCCGTACCCCAAGCCGGAGGCAATTTAACCACTTGTTAAACCCCAAACAAAACACCCCCGGACAACCGTCCGGGGGTGTTAAAACCAAATGCGGCAAGTGCCAAAACATTTCGCCGCGCTACACCACCCGATATCATTTGTATATTCTTTTGTATATTCCACGAAAAAAGGCTTAGAAGGAAAACCTTCTAAGCCTTCAAATTCATTGGTGGAGCTGGAGGGAATCGAACCCACGACCTCTTGAATGCCATTCTTGGGGACATTCAACTTACAATAGAACGTAACATAACAATTAAACAGGACTTATTCGCCGCCAAGCCTTTTCGGAACACACTGTAGCATGGTGTGCGGAAAGCGCGGAATGTCGTCGTTTTTGCTTGGCGTCGAGAGTTGAGCGGACACATAGCGGACACGAAAGTCTCGGATCCTCGACGCGAATGTGTAGAGAAAATTTCGGCGTGAAAGGCCGTAAACAATCAATCAGAAGGTCGCTTACCTTCGTTATTTCNGCTTGGCGTCGAGAGTTGAGCGGACACATAGCGGACACGAAAGTCTCGGATCCTCGACGCGAATGTGTAGAGAAAATTTCGGCGTGAAAGGCCGTAAACAATCAATCAGAAGGTCGCTTACCTTCGTTATTTCAGTGGCTTGAAAATGCCATATTCGCCATAAAAACTATAGTTGCCGCTGCAAATGACACTTGGGTGACACGTGATGTTTTCGAGAGGAAAGTGATCATGACAACCCACTACCTCTTGAATGCTATATCTGAGATACGCTGTGGCATGATGTGCGGAAGGCCTTGAATGTCGTTGCTTTTGCTAGATCAAGGATAAGGCGGGCACATCTCAGGACGGAAATGGGGTCCCCAACCGCGAATGAGGTCGGTCCCGCCAATGTTTTCCGCCCGACAAGCATGGCCTGCCGGGCGGATGATGCTTTGTTTGTTTCCGACTTATGACCTCAGCTTTCGGGTCATGTCATCAACGACCTGCCGCACTTCCTTCTTGTGGATGTCCGTTTCGAACCGCAGCGTCTCCACGTACTTGCTCTGCGTCTTGACGAGGCTGCCCTCGTGCACGGAGATGTCCCGACTTTCGTTGGTCAGGAATTTCTGTTCATACACGACCTGTCCCTGCCGCAGGTCCCTGACCGTCACGTTCCGGAACCAGGAATAGGTATGGGTGTCCGTGTCCGAGGCGACCAGCGCGTCCAGCCCGAGGGTCAGGAATCCCCGCAGCGCTTCCGATCCGTGGTGCCCGTCGATTTCCAGAATGGACTTCTGGCCGGGCATAACCTTCCGGTCGGACGCGAGGACGAAGTAGTCGTATCCATCCTCGGCCAGCTTTCGCTCGATGACCTTCAACAGGCGTGCGGCCTCGGCCTCCCTCTGCTCCCTGCTCTTCGTCCCGTTGAATGCCTCGGGGTTGATGAGTACGAGATTCGGAACAGCCCCGCCCTTTTCCAGGGCGGCCGCCAGCATGTATTGGAACTGGTTTTCGGTCTGCATCGAGGACAGCACGGCCTGCCCCGCCGTGCTCTCGTTGAGCTTCGAGCCGTTGTTCGCGGTCCTTTCCAGGATGTCCTTGTATCCTGTGGCGACATAGGGGTGCTGGGCAAGCGGCTCTTTGGGATAGTCCGGCGCCCAGCGGGCGAATACGGCAACCTTCTTTCCCTTGAAGCAGGAAATGTCGCCGGACACGCCCGCGTCGGCGGAGAAGGTCTCGGCGGTGTTCTTCATGGCGCAGCCGGAGGCGGCCAGGGACAGGATCAGCCAGAAAAGAATGATAAACGTGGTTCGCATTTCAGACTCCTTGTGTTGTGCTTTCTCAGGCCCCTTCCGGGCCTCTGCACAAGGAGTCGGACACGCGCGGAAAAAGTGACGCGCCTATGGCATTCCCTGCGTGCGGCGAAGCTGGTTCAAATCGATCGCGCGGCTTCTCCCCTTCAGTATCCGTTCGGACTTGCTGTACAAATCCGGATAAAGAGGTGTCAGGCCATAGAGAAAATATTGCGAATACACATGGCCAAGCAGCCCATTGGCGTTTTGCGAAACCGGCGGTCCGGCGTGGGTCAGCCAGGCCAGCCATTGCTCCGCCGCGTGGAAGTGGACCTGCACCTCCTCCCTGTTCCCCTTGCCGCCGTCCAGGATCCGTTGCCCCTGGTTGATCTCCGGGACGACCTTGCGTTGCAGGACGGCGACCACGGCTCCCAGGTACTCGTTTGCATAGGCATTGAGGTCCCCGTCCCGGCATTCCCCGGTGAGCCGAGCGGCTTCCCGCAGGCCCTCCTCGGGCGAGCGGTCCATGTCCAGGCCCATCTGGAGGCATTGGGCCAGTCCGAACCGGGCGGCCATGTGGCCCTGCTCCGAGGCGGCTGTGAGCCAGCGGATCGCCTCGGCGTCGTCGCGCTCCACGCCCAGGCCGAAGCGGCACATCACGCCCGTGCGGAACTGCGCCTCCCGGTCGCCCTGCAACGCCCGGCACTTCAGATCGGGAAAGGCCTCCTCGAATCGAAGGGCGTCATAGCGGCGGAGGGCCTCCTCCATGGGACCGCAGTCCTGCGCCGCCGCGCCGAAGACGTTTCCGAGAAGGATCACAACCGCAAGAATCCATGTCCAACGCATCAGGGATCTCCGTAGATGACAAATCCGGCCCAGTAAAAGGGATTGCCCGAACGACCCGCCTTCCGCTCGGCGGCGAGTCGATCCAGCATCGCCTGATGGAAGGCCTCGTCCACCGGCATGTTTTGGTTAAGAAAACGTTCATACATGTCGACCATGGTCCGCCGCGTTTCCTCGTCGGGAACGCTCCACAGGCTGACGATTAGATGGCGCGCTCCGGCTAGGAGAAACGAGCGCCGCAGGCCGTACACGCCGTCGGCGTCGACGATGGCCCCCAGCCCTGTGCCGCAGGCCGACAGCGTCACCAGTTCCGTTTCCGCGAGGTCCAATCCCAGCACCTCCTCGGCCGTGAGGACGCCCTGCGCGGCCAGGCGGTTCCCGTTCTCGGCGTCAGCGGCCCCGGCCAGGATCAGGCCCGACCGAAGCAGCGGATCGGCGGCGGGAGACAGCCAGGCCTGGACCGAGTCGTTCCCGCTCGCCTCGATGCGGAAGGAGCGCCGCCCGCCGGTAACGGCGGCGTCCCCGTCGTCCAGGAAGAATCCGTGGGTAGCCAGGTGCAGCACCCTGGGGCGGCGCACGCCGAACAGGGCCGACTTGCTGGCGGCGGCCCCGGTGAAGAGCTGCGCGTCCTTGCCTGCCAGCGCCCGGATGGCCTGGCCCTCCGCTTCGGTGCCCGGCAGGGGCGCAAGGGAGAGCCGCACCACCCGGCTGTCGCCGCCGGGCTTGGGGGACTCCGCAACGCCCGCGCCGGCCCCGGCCGTGGTCCCGAAGTCCGGGTTGGCCAGGATGACGACCGCGCCGTCTCCTTTGCCCGGCATTTTCGGCCGGGCCAGCTCCCTAGCCGTGGCCAGATAAGTGATGCACCACTGCTCGGCCAGAAAGGCGCCGTCCTCCCGTTGCAGGATCTCCAGCGGCAACCGCTGGAGCGAACCGTCCGGAACCACCAGCAATTGCCGGGCGCCTTCAAGGGCCGGGGCCAGGGGATCGACCAGCAGGGTCCGCAGCCGCCGGGCCTGTGCGCCCAGGACGGAGGCGTCGGCCCGGCTTCCCTTGACGATCTCCCCGCGCCAGGCGGCGATGGCGTCATCCACTTCACCGGCGTTGCCCAGGGCGGCCAGCCGGACGTCGCCATGGGGCCGGACCACGAAGGCCCAGTAGCCGCCGGGCCGCTCCGCAGCCGGGGGGAGGTGGACGAAATCAACCAGCGCCGCATTCGCGGGCAGGGAAAGCGATTCCGGCGTGACGCCAAGCCTCCCGGCCTCCCGGTTCTTCCGGTGCAGGGTGCGCAGGAGTTCGTCCCGCCTAGCCGTCAGCTCGGCGATGACCGCGCGGCCGTTGCGGTCTTCAGAAGAGGGGGCGTACGCCGCGTAGGCCAGTTGGGAACGCAGGGAGGCCAACTCCGCCTCCGCCCCGGTTCCCCCTACGAGGGCCTGCCGATACAGGGCCTGGGACTCGAAGAAGGCGCCCTTGCGGTTGAGCCAGACCGCATAGAGTTGCCCGGGAGCAAGCGAGGCGTCCCCGGCGCGGAGAAGCAGCTCGATGTTGCCCTTGGAGGAGGTGAGATACGCCTTGCGCTGGGCCTCGGACGGCAGGCGCTGGGCCATGTCCGCCTGCCGGATGCCGACCCGCTCCGCCCGGAGAAGCGTCGCGTACCCGTCCTTTTCCCTGCCCATGGCGAGTTCGGCCCGGCCGAGCGTGGACAGGGCGGCAAAGGTCAGGGGGTTGTCGTCGCCGCCCAGGTCCTGGCATGCCTCAATGACCTGTCGGGCGGCCTCGGCCGCCTCCCCGGCACGACCCAGGGCCAGGGCGTCCCGAGCGAACGCCATGCGGTTCGCCCACCGCTCCGGATGGTCGGCGGGAATGACCCGCTCGGCGATTTCCCTGGCACGGTTCAGCAGTTTCCAGGCCTTTTCCCGGTCCCTGCCCAGAGCCGCGATCCGGGACAGGATCGAATACGCCTGGGCCACCTCGTAGGCGAACTGCCCCCGGTTGTCGGTCACCGTCCGGACCACTTCCCGGCAAAGCTTTTCCGCCGCTCCGGACTTGCCTTCGGCGAGCAGGGCCTTGGCCAGCCGCACCTGGAGGCCTGTCACGCGCATGTCCGCGGATACATAGTTTTTCCCGGCCAGGGCCAATCCCTTTTCATACTCCGCGCGAGCCGCCTCCGGATTGCCGAAGTCCAGGAAGAAGTCGCCCAGCAGGGCATGATATTGGTACAGGCGGTATTCCTTGTCGGGCTGGTCCCGCCAGATGGCGTGCGCCCGCTCCAGGTGCTTTTCCATTTTCGGGAGGTCGCCCCGAATCCGGTACTGGATGGCGAGAAGCAGGCGGATCTCGCTCTCGAACTTGAGGTCGATCTGATCCGGCTTCTCCAACAGCCATGATTCCAGAATGGCGACACGCGCGTCGGAGAGCACATATCGCTCCCTGTAGGCGTTGTAGACCTGTCCCAGGAACATCCGTTCCATCTTCGGAAATACCTGCGGCGGCAGCGTGGACTTCAACTCCTTGAACAATGGCTCCTGGATGGCCTCGCCCGACCCCAGGTCCCCGGCAAGGAACCTGTCGCGGCACACATAGATCAGGGCGAATGAAACGGTCCGTTGCCCCTGGTTGTCGAGTTGCGGCAACAGCCTAAGACTACCCTTCGCCGCCTTGAGACCTGCATCCGAGTCGCCCGTGGAAAAAAGCAGCTGGGCATATTCGGCCAGAAGCAGCGCCCGTATCTTGGGCGGCATCGACTTTTCCGCCAGCTCGACGCGCTCTTTCATGATGGGAAGCGCTTTTCCGCCATCCCAGTCGTGAAGCGCCTGGTAGTATTCCGTATAGAGCTCGGCGTCCCTGGCGGGCAATCCTTCGAGGGCGATCATGGGGATCTTGGCTTTGACGGCGAAGAAGCTCTGCGGGAGCTTGGCGGCCAGGGCCGGGCAGGCGACGAGCGCCGAGACGAGGCAGATGAGCCAAACGGCCGAAATCCGATATGTGTTCTTGCCACCAGGTTGCAACGCATCCTCCCCGATTATCTAATAGCCATTTGAATCAACATGCGATAACTACCGGTATTCTTGACTGATTAGAAGTGCCTCAATACCGTTTTGACGCATCGCTATCAAGGTTTCTTCCGCGACGCTCACCAAAGGAGTCGTGACGTTCGGCCGGAAGCGACATCGGTGCACAACTGCAACCTGAGACTCGACCTCCATTGTTGAAGCTCGCATGGTTACCGGATTCGACCCGTGGCTCATTTCTGCATTGATTGTGTGACTCGCAGCTCAGGCTGCAGAGACTGCCCCATCGCTCCCAGCGGCCTGACCGAAGCCTTCGGCAAGGCCGTCCGGGCCATTGAGATCGACATCGTTCGCAAGTATCCCCGTTTCGACTCCCAGGACCGTGAGGACGTCATCGCCGACGCCGTGGCGGGCGCCATCCGAAATTTCCCCCAATACGAAGGCCGCCGAGAGGCCAAGCTCGTTTCGTGGATAAAGGGTATCTATCGCAACAAGGTCATGGATCTTCTGCGCAAAAACTACGACATCACGCTCGTGGAATACGACGCCGGGGCTGACAACCGCGTCGCCATGGAGCACGAGGAAGAGGATTCCCTGGAAGGCTTGGTCTCCATTCTCAAAGAGATGGTCGATGGTACCAAGGAAAACTGCGCCAGGCTGTTTCTCTCCCTGCACGAGTATTTTCAGCAGGGCAGGACGCAAAAGGAAATGGCAAACGACATGGGCATGAAGTCCAACTCGCTGAACCAGAAGATCAAGCGGTGCAGGGAGTGGATCAGGGAACGCATCGGCAGGGAAGATTTTTGATCAAACGTGTCACTTTTTTCGATGCAGCCCGACTCATCGGATGAACGCTGCCTTGAAACCGGAAAACGGAGAGATGAATGACAGCCTTCTTGAACATGCATAAAGCGGAGATCGCACTCCAGAAGGAATACGCCTTCCCTTCCGCATTGTGCCGTTTTCTGGAATACGGCAGGGGCCGCCTTCTCAATTCCCCCTGCGATGCGCCGTCCCTGCCGGAAGCAGCGGATTTCGAGCCGCTGGTGAAAATGCTCGTAACGGCGCGGGACGCCTACGGCAGCGACCTCACCCTCGGCCTCGACGCCGGGGACGCCGAAATCGTCATTCCCCTGCTAGCGGCGTTTAACCTCGGCAACTACGCATGCGAAGCCGCCGACCACCTGACTGCTCCCGCGGACCATGCTCAGGACATCGCCATGGAAGACGTCTTCGAGCTGTCCGACGACATCGAGGATCTTCCTTTCGGCCGCCTGATCCCCTGCAATGAATTGCGCAGGGAACTACTCGGTCAAATCCCGCAAGAAAACCATTTCCTGTTCACGTGGCTGACGGAATGCGTGCAGTTCGACATCGACAGCCTGGAGCGCATCATCCAGACCTGGGACGAACTCTGGGACAAGACAGCCCCCGGGGACGACGCCGAAGCGCTCGTCCCGGTCCTGACGGCGATCCAGTCCGACACCGCGCTCATGGACCATCTCAAGGCCGAAGCTGGATTCCATACCTCCGTCATGAAGGCCGCAGGCGAAGTTTCACGCCAGCAACATATGGAACGCATTCGCCGCTCCGCCGAGGAAGGCCCCGGCATCATGGACCACCTCGTCTCATGGTTCCGCATGCCCGCCGTTTCCGGCGCGGTTGCCCTGGTACTCATGGTCGGCATCTATTTCGGCACCCAGGTCGGCAAGGACGGCCAGCCCATGCCTATCGGTGTGACCATGGAAATGCTTGTCTACCAGGACGGTCTGGCGGTTCGAGGCGGCGAAGAGACGAAACCGGATGTCCGCAAGCCCGGAGACATCCCGCCAGAAGAAGGTGACGCGATCCAGCTTCGATTCACGTTGGATGAAGAAGCATACATTTACCTTTACCACCAGGAATCCAGCGACAAGCGTGAACTTTTGTTCTCCGGCAAACTGGAAAAGGGAACGCATGTCTTCCCGGACAAGAGCAAACGCATGCGCATAGGGAAGCCGGGAGAGGATGAATATATCATTCTGATGGCTTCAGAAAGAGCCTTAAATAAGATTGATCAGACCAATGCAATGGTTAACAAGACAAATCAACCCGGTCTGATAATTATCGAACTCGAACTATAGAATTAAGTGTAGTCTATAATGAATACTTCAAAACTCGCCACTCTTACACTATTTATCCTGACACTCTCCTCTATTGCCTATTCTGGCACGTATGAAGACGGCATGAAGATCTATGAATCTGAACAAGAGAAACCATATGAAGAGATAGACTATACAGTCGCGTTTAATATGCTCATGGGTGAAGCGCAAAAAGGCGATCCAAGAGCGCAAACACAAATCGGTTTTATGTACCAAGTAGGGGCTGGAGTCCCCAAAAGCATCGACACGGCACTTGGTTGGTACAAAAAAGCGGCGGCACAGAACTACACTCAAGCACAACATCGTATCAGCGTCATGTACGGCCCATACGCTGACACCCCGAACCTCGAAAAAGCCATTAAGTGGTGCCGCATGGCTGCAGAGCAAGGATATGTGCCCGCTCAATTAGACCTTGGTTTTCTTTATTTAGATCTCACGAACAAAGGCATAAGAGACTATTCTGAATCAAAAAAATGGTACCTAAAAGTGTTTGAACAAGGAAAAGCCGAGGGAGCCAACGCTCTGGGAAATCTGTATAAAAGACAGGGGAATTATCCCGAAGCATTTAAATGGTACATGAAAGCCTATGACATGGGCGAGGCTTGGGGCGCCATTTTTTCGGCAGAGCTATATGAAGAACTCAAAGACTATTCTAACGCAATCAAATGGTACGCAATCGCTATAGATTTTGGAGAGTCGCAGGGAGCCATGAAGTTAGGAGCTCTGTATAAGAAGCAAAAAGACTACACCAATGCACTAAAGTGGTACAGAAAGGCTGGAGAGCTAGGAGCTTCTTGGGGGCCGCTTGAAGTCGGTAAAATATACGAAAAGCAAAAAGACTATGCCGCTGCACAAAAATGGTATCAGAAAGCGAAAATCCCCGCTGCCGATTACGCCCTGACCTGTTTAGCCAGGACAACAAAATTAGCCAATTTGAATCTATTCGGAGTCAAGCTGGAGACGGCTACTCGAAAGGAAATGCGCGCGGCATTGGACAAGAAGAATGTGCCACATATTCGCGTAGAAGATGGTTATTGGGCTGACGTATACAACTCCTCTTCGATACTCGCCGACACGAGCAAGCTCATTATATTTTACACCCTTGAAGAGCGCTTTGCGTTTGCTGTCTACGTATTCCCCAACCGCATGGACGTGAATAAAGTAGTCGAAGTCAAAGACATGGTGGAGCAAAAATACGGAGACAAGATGGATTTCAATGGCACGCCGGATGTAGGTAAGATCACCTATTTATGGGAAATAGAGGAAGGAAAGATCACTGTCGAAAGGGGCTGGCCTGATACGACAGTCTTTCTCACGTTCGCAATTCCTAGGCAGGAACAACAATACAAATCTCAAAAAAAAGCTCAGGATCAGCAAGCAAAGCAAAAGAAATTCCAAAGCCAATTTGAAGTCTTCTAGATTATTGGTAAGACTTCAGAGCAGAGAGAGATACTATGAAATTGATTCATACACTTCTGGCTATCACCATAATAATTTTAGCAGCCTCAACAGCCTTCGCTAGCCCATACGAGAAAGCTCTTCAGCTTAACCAAGACGGAAATTACGAAGCGGCATTTCAAATTTACCTACAAGAAGCTCAAAAAGGGGACGCGAGAGCCCAGGCAAAGGTAGGCCTGTTCTATTCTGCCGGAATCGGAGTCATGCGGGACGACATAAAGGCCCAGAGGTGGCTTCATAAATCCGCAGACCAAGGAAGTGCAGACGCGATGTCCTATCTTGGCTCTCTCTATGAATCGCCATCAAGTCCACTTCACAGTTACGACCTTGCTCGTAAATGGTATATGGAAGCGGCTCAAAAGGGGAATTCAAATGCAATGACGTCCCTAGGCTACATGTATCTTGAGGAAAAAGGAGTTAAGCGAGACTGCCAAAAGGCTGAAGGGTGGTTTCAAAAAGTCGCAGCACTGGGTTACGATGTTAATTTTTCAATGGAACAACTAACAAAAATATGCGGCACAAAATCAGGCAGTTATGAAGATGGAAAAATCGCATACAAGGTAAAGAATTACGCTAGAGCCCGCGAAATCTTTTTAAACTTGAGTAAAAAGAATGATGTTAGAGCCATCTATATGATCGGCTATATGGATATGTATGGTGAGGGATCCTTGCAAAATGAAATAAACGGAATCAAAGGGTACCGAAAAGCTGCCGAAATGGGATATGCGGAAGCTCAACACTCGTTAGGATTCAGCTACAGACTCGGGAATGGAGTTCCACAAGATTATAAAAAAGCTGTCTACTGGTACCAAAAAGCAGCTGACCAAAATCTTTGCTCGGCGCAAAATTCGCTGGGTTATATGTATGAACAAGGCAAAGGCGTAATCAAAGACTACGTTCTTGCCCACAAGTGGTACAACTTATCTTCCGTGAATTGTAAAGGATCCGTTAGGGACAGAGATAACCTTGAAAAACAAATGACACCTTCCCAAATCGCAGAAGCACAAAAGCTTGCCCGCGAATGGAAGCCTAACCAATAAGCCACACCAAGGCCGCTCATCCGAGCGGCCTTGGTGTCACATTTTCCCCACACGCCCGACTCCTGTTGCAGAAACGCAAGCACCCCAAGGAGAACACCATGAACGTCAACAAGATCATCCTGTCTCTCGGCATCATCGCCTTCATCGCAGCCTTCCTGCCCATGGCCACCAATGACGTGGTCTACATAGGCGTTGAGCACATGGGCAACCTGACCAAGCTGCTCTACCTGCTGCCTCTCGGTATTATCGGACTCTCCTGCGCCACGACCAAAGTGCCGTTCAAATGCCTGGGAATCGGCCTTGTGCGGGGGGAATTCTCACCGTGCTCACGGTCTGGTCCGGCATGCGGCAGGCCGAACTGATGGCGGGCATGTTCGGGGGGACTCGCGACAAAGGCCTTCGGGATGACGGCCGGCACGACGCTTCCCGGCTACGGCGGCATCATCGCAGGCCTGGCCTACATCGGGATCATCATCATGTCCCTACGCCATCACGACGCCGCATTATCGGAAGAATAGGAGAGCTCGCGCCGAACCAAAGGGGCCGCACTGGTGCGGCCCTTTTTTTGTCACCTTTTTCCACCCCGCCCGACTGTGAATGCAGAAACCCTAACCGCATTCACAGGAGAACGACATGCCCCCGCACCTCACCGACAGAATTTGGGGCCTGCTGCTCAAGACCGCTTTCGGACCGATTAACTGCAACGCCACGGATGGCGTTGCCGCCGACCAGATGGTGATCCCCTACGGCTCCGCACGCCGCGCGCTCGACCGGCTCCGGGGCGACATGGATGAAACCGCGGACGACTCCAGCATGACGCTCACGGTCAGCAACCCGATGCATGCCAATGCCGGAATCAGAAAGCTCTCGCTGCGTTTCAACCCCACCCGCCGTCTGACCGGTATCAGCATCACCTGGGACGCCGACGGCAACACGTTCGGCAAGCTGAAATTCTGGCTGGACCGGGATGTCCGGACCGCCGGATGCCATCGCCTCGGATACGACCTCGCGTGCCGCTACGAATTGGACAACGCCCACATCGAACTGATCAGCAACCCGCTCGGTTTCGGGATGTCCCGCGAGGTCACCCTGTCCTGCTTTCTTGGCGCCGGGGGAAAGATGACGGCCATGTTTTCCAACCTGGGCAAGACGAACCGCGCCCAGAACATAGCAGCCTGATTATACAGGGTTTGACAGAGGCTGGACCGCATCATATTCAGGGTGGCAGCCTCTCAAAGACAAAAAAATGGAGCCGCAACAATGACCTATCGCACCCCGACCTGCCTTCTGACGCTCATCACATTGGCCGCTTTTTCTCTGGCCGGGTGCAAGACGGGATCGGGCACGCCGTCGCCGGTCATCGAAAAGCTGGAGACATACCACCTCGAAATCACCGACAACTCGGCATTCAACGCCAAGAAGCCCTTGGCCCTAAGGGTTGGCAAGGAGCTGTCGAACGATGGATGGACGGCGACGGACAGCCGGCAATCGGCAAAGTGGCCCATGCGCCTCCTCCTGACTTACGGAACCGTACAGCAGCTGGACCATAGCGATCTCGGCAGCGCGCCGATTCCCGTTCCCATGGACCCGATTTCCGTCCTGATCAACGCCTGCTACTTCCTCGGCTGGTCGGCCAAGGAGGTGGGCAAGCAGACCGTGAACGCGGGCACACCGAACTACCTCATCCACATGCGCCTCCATGTTCTCGATCCCAAAGGAACCGTCTGGCGCATCGAGGACGAGATCCCGCTCTACACGCTCGACAACGAAAAAAGCCGGGAACACATTGCCCGCGAGGGCGCGGACAAGATCGCCGGCTATCTGGACGCATTCCGGACGGGCGAGAAAATCGAAAACGCAGTTGAAGAAACCAATGCCTATGAGCTGGAACAATTCCACGCCGCATCGCATTGACCCGCTTGAAAACCGTCACATCGAAAGGAACAGCCCATGGAAGGACGCATCAAGACTTTTCTCCCCAGCAAGGCCTACGGATTCATTGAGGGAGACGACGGCAAATCCTATTTTTTCCACATGCAGGACTTCAAGCCCGCAACAGCCAGGATCAAAGAGAACCTCTTCGTCGCCTTCGAGGAGACGGCCACTCCGAAAGGATACCGCGCCAAGAATGTCGAGTTGATCGGCGGGCAAATCGAATACCAGGAGATTTTCGACGGCTTCAGAACCAGCCGGAAGGGGAAGCCCAACGGCACGGATGTCTTGTTCTCCGCGATGGTCGCGGTCGGCGACAAGGACCTGGACCTGGCGAAACGCGAGCTGGCGTACATGGCCAATCGGTTCGGGTGCAACGCCGTATTGAACATCGTCTATTCGAAAGAGACGCGTTCAAAAGGGAATTACCGGTATTCGTACCACAATTTCACAGGCGAATGCGTCGTCATGTCACAAAAGCGCTTCACCCGTAACAGGCAACTGGCCGATCAAAAGAACCGGGAAGTGAATGAACGCCTACAGCAAGTCGACGCCAATTATCGAGAATACCTCGAAGAGGAAAGACGCAAGCAAAGGATGAAATCGCTGGTTCTCATGGTAGGAGCGGGTGTCATCCTGGCTTTTATTCTCATTTCCCAACTCAGGTAGCTTTTCCAATTGCCTTTTAAGATGACCTCGGCTGCCTTCATCCCTTGAGCCAGAGTCGATCCCGCCATCCCTCTCGCCGTCGCCTGCGGTAATCACGACGCA